>JBCBHR010000053.1:0-8809 GCA_038525365.1 Pseudomonadota bacterium
GCCTTCCGGAAACGCGGGATAATAGGCGGAAACCCGACCGTCATATTCGCCCGCAAGATAGGTGCAGATGTTCTCGCGCGCTTCAGACGAGTAACGTTCGCGCGGCACAAACACGATGACGGATACGAAGCGGTCAAACGGGTCGGGTCGGCTGAGCACGCGCACACGCGGCCGATCATGGAGCGCGACAATCGCTTCTGCATGGCGAGCAAGATCGGTTGGCGAGATCTGAAACAGCTCGTCGCGCGGATAGGTTTCCAGCGCATTCAGCAGTGCCTTGCCGGAATGGGAGTTGGCCGCATGGTGCGACTTTGCCAAGACCGCCGTCGCCTTTGAGCGAACATAGGGGATGTTCTTGACCGAGCGCGTATAGGCCGTTGAGGTGAACAGGCCGATGAGCCGCAATTCGCCTTTCAGCTTGCCCTTCGCGTCGTAGCGCTTGATGCCGATGTAATCGAGATAGGTGCGGCGGTGAACGTTTGACTTGGTGTTTGCCTTGGTGACGATCAACAGGTCGCGGCTGTTTAAGAAGGCGCGAATTTGCGGAGTGGTCGTGAAGGCCTCGTCACCCCGGCGCAGAATGCGAAAATCCGGATCGGAGAGGATGCCAAGCGATGGAGTGTCGGACCGCTGCAGCTTGCCGCGCGCCTGACCGCCGCTGAAGTCGTATTCGCGAATGCCGAGGAAAGTGAAATTGTCATCGCGCAACCAATCGAGGAATGCGATAGCTTCCTCAACATCGGTCTTGCGGGCAGGTGTCACGCCATCGCGCAACTCGTCGACAGCGGCATCGACGCGCGTGAGCATCGGCTTCCAATCGCGAACGGCAGCGCGCACTTGTTTCGCAGTTTTTGCCGCGCCAGCCTTGATGGTCTTCAGCGTGGCAGCATCCGCGCCATGCAGCACGCAGCCGATGATGCTGGTCGCCACAGCCTCCGGTGCATCGAGGCTGCGTCTCAGGCCATCTGAAATTTCAAAATTGGTGCCATCATGTTGGACCGAGGCGACCGGGTGAACGACCAATGCGACTTGACCCGGATGCTCATTGACCTCGCCCATTATGCTGTCGAAAAGGAAGGGCATATCGTCGTTGATTGCGACAAAGATGGCGTCGCCATTGTCGAGCGCTTGGGTGCGGATAACCGACTTTCCGTTTTCGTGTCCGGTCAGGCCCGCTGCGATTTCGTTGATGAGCGCACTGATGGTGTCCGGCGATAGGAGCGACAGGTCTTCGGCCAGCGCTTCGCCAAGGACGCGTTCCGCCAAACCAAATGCGCGCGTCGACAAAAGTGGTGCCAGCTCTTTCAAAAGACGTTTGCTTGCCGCTGACGATGGTCTTGTCGTGGATGTCGCCATGGTCCCCGCTCCCCTTATTTTTATCGTGCCGTCTGGCGCGTCTAAGTGGCCACATTAACAAGTTGATGGCAGAGTGCAGCATCTATTATTGCGGGCAAACGGACGAGTGCGTATGGCGAGGCCGGACGAAGAACAAAAGCGCCGAGAAGAAGCGGCGCGCGCACTGCGAAATGTTGAGCGCGACAGCGAGACGCTTGGCACGTCTTCTTTCATCCGTGCCGCAAAGCATTTCACTGCCGCTGATGCAGATCAGGAAGACCCGGTCGAAGTGTGGGGCAAGCGTGTCGGACGGCTATTGGCGCTTGCCGTCTTTGTCGTTTTGCTTATCTGGCTCGTGAACTTCCTGACGCGGCCATGACAAGCATCACACACACCAATTCCGGAAACGCGATTGCGGTTTTCTCAAGCCATGTGGTGCGCGGCAAGGTTGGCAACCGCGCCGCTGCGTTTGCGCTGGAGACACTTGGCTTTGACGTGTGGGCGGTGCCGACGATCATCATGCCGTGGCATCCCGGCCATGGCCCGTCGCATCGTTTCACGATGCCGAGTGCGGATTTTGTGAGCACGGTCGATGCCTTGGCGGATGGGCCTTTCGCCGGTGATATTTCTGCGGTGTTGAGTGGCTATTTGGGGTCACCGGAGCAGGCGGGTATCATCGCGGGCTTCGTTGACCGACTGCGTGCCCGCAATGGCAATTGCTTGTATGTTTGCGACCCGGTGATCGGCGATGATGGCGGGCTATATGTGCCCGAAGCGACCGCTGCGGCGATGCGTGACATCCTCCTGCCACGTGCGAACGTCGCAACGCCAAATCTGTTTGAGTTGTCTTGGCTGACCGGAGGTGACGCGGCGTTCACGCCCGCCGAAGTCATGGCGCAGGCGCAGTCCATTGCACCGGAGACGGTGCTTGTCACATCCGCGCCCGCCATGATGCGCGGGCATATGGCCAACCTGTTGGTGCAGGACAGCCAAGCATTTGCGGTCGAACATCGTGTCCTGGGATCGGTGCCAAACGGCACCGGCGATCTAACGGCCGCATTGTTGACGGCCCATCGGTTGCGCGGTGCGCCGCTTGCCAAGCAATTGGCGATGACATCAAGCGCTGTGTTTGCGCTTTTGACACGCACGCAACGCCGTCAACGCGATGAACTTACACTGGCTGAGGATTATCATCTGTTGTCGCGTCCCGGGATTGATGTGCCCGTTCGCCAGATGATGCTGACGGAAAAGTCAGCCTGACGCGAAGCCGCTGTTGCCGCCGACGGTTCGCGTCTTTATCGTTTGGCCAAAACGAATGGGGTGTTTCAGTTCATGATCAGATCAATCCGCAACGCCACGCGCGCGACATTTCTCGCGTTCACCTCACTGGCAGCGGTCCTGTCCCCGGCGCTTGGTGACACTGTCTCCACCAATGCTTTGCTCTCGTCGTGGTATTCCGCACATGGCAATGCGTTTGAGCGCGACGCCGCGCGCTCGGCAGTTGCGGCCATGCTCAGTGAAGATGCGGCCATCGAATTGCGTGATCTGGATTTGGTGCAAACGCGCGATGAGTATTTGGAAAGCTTTGACGGATGGCGCGATGCCATAGAAGGCGGCGCGGTCGCGTTTCGTATCGATAGCATCGACGGTGACACGTCCACCGTGACCGTCTGTTATCGGTTTGCGTCGCAACCGATCTTAAACGCTGAGACCATCACGCTTGATAGCGACGGTACGATTGCCGCAATCGTGGCCGAACAGACCGCCGACACTTGTGACAGTTTCTGACCCATCACACGCAGGACCCAACAATGCTTACGCTGATCCCACTCATGATCGTCCCGTTCATCGCCTACAATGTGATGATGATCGCCTCGCCGGACATCGCCCCATGGTCATCGGCCATCGGGTCATTCACGATGATCTCTGGCGGAACATGGACGATGACGATCGGTGATGTGATTTTGGTGGCGGCGCTGTTTTGCCTCTTCATCGAGATATTGAAATCAACGCGGACATCCAACGCGTCGGTCGTTGATCACCTGTTGTCGACATTTGTCTTTGTGGCGTTTCTGGTCGAGTTCATTGTGGTGCCTGGTGCGGCAACGTCGGTGTTCTTTTTGTGCATGATCATGGCACTGATCGACCTGATGGCAGGCTTCTCTGTTTCGATCCGCTCGGCTGGCCGCGATGTTAGCTTCAACTGACCCGCGATCAGCCCGGATCTGCGGTGTAGTTGGCAGCCTCGATACCGGCCATGGCGCACACCTCGTCATTGGCCGATGTGTCGCCTGTGATGCCCACTGCGCCGAGGATTTGGCCCTTGGCATCCTTGATCAACACGCCACCGGGCACGGGCACGATGCGGCCGCCGGACACGTTTGAGAGGCCTTCCAAAAAATGCGGTCGACCTGCGGCTTGCGCGTTGAGCCATCGCGAACCCATGCCGACGGCAATCGCGCCAAAGGCTTTGCCTTGCGCGATCTCGGGCCGGAGCACTGAGGACCCGTCTTCACGCTGCAGCGCAACGAGATGCCCACCTGCGTCGAGGACCGCAACTGTCAGTGGTTTCAGGCCAAGGTCTTTGCCCTTGGCCAAGGCTTCGCGGATGATTTTTTGAGATTTTGAAAGCGTCAGTTTAGCCATGGTCGTCCCCTCGTTTATGGGAGGGGAGATAGAAGGAGCGCGTCAGATGGGCAAGTGGGCGCAGGGGTGAAGGCGTTTTGCCGCCGCGCTCAGTTCATCTCATCGAGCTTGCGCTGCATGTCGGCGATCTGATCGCGCATGGATTTCAGATCACTGTCCGAGGCGGCCTTGGTGCCATCTGCGGCTGGCCCGGCGGCGCTGCCGTGCTCTTCCGGGGCAACGGCAAACGGGTTGAACATGGACATTGCCTTCTGGAAGACTTCCATATTGCGGCGCGTTTGCTCTTCGATCATTGACTGGCTGGCAGCCATCACCTCAGCCGGTGTCTTGCCAATGACCGATGCCATTTGCTCGCGGATGCGCTCTTGGTCTTTCGTGAAATTCGCCATGGACGCTTCAAGATAGCTTGGCACCACAGCCTGCATCTGGTCGCCGTAAAACGAAATCAATTGGCGCAGGACGGAGACGGGGATCATGGTCTGCCCGTTTTTGGCTTCCTGCTCGAAGATGATTTGGGTCAGAACCGAATGGGTGATGTCGGCGCCGGATTTTGCGTCTTGGGCGAGGAAATCCTCGCCGTTTTTGACCATTTCGGCGAGATCATCGAGCGTCACATAGGTGCTCGTACCGGTATTGTAGAGGCGCCTGTTGGCGTATTTCTTGATGATTGTAGCGCCATCTTGCGAGGCCATGCGACCCTCCTTTTATACTCAACGCCCGGATCGTCGCCGTGGTTGTTGCACCGCGACACTAGCGCGGGCTTGATCGATATCAAAGCCTTTTTGTCTCGCGCACCTATGCAACGCCCAAGGTCGATGTTGGCTTTTATGCATATCTGTGTTGCGCTTTGATCCAATTGTGTTTTTCGACATGATTGTGCAATGCACAAATGGAACCAAACACCACAAACTCACTGGGGAGTGAAACACATGGAACCTATCGTCATCGCCAGCGCAGCGCGTACAGCTGTCGGCTCATTCAATGGCGCCTTCAATGGTGTCGCTGCCCACCAGTTGGGCGCGACAGCCATCAAGGGTGCGCTCGAACGTGCAGGCGTCGCGCCTGAAGACGTCGACGAGGTGATCATGGGTCAGATCCTCTCCGCAGGCGAAGGCCAAAACCCTGCACGCCAAGCCGCAATGGCCGCTGGCATTCCGCAGGAAGCAACCGCTTGGGGACTGAACCAATTGTGTGGCTCCGGCCTGCGCGCTGTCGCCATTGGCATGCAGCAGATCGCGACAGGTGATGCCGACATCATCGTGGCGGGTGGTCAGGAATCCATGACTATGGCACCCCACACCATGCACCTGCGCAACGGTACGAAGATGGGTGAGGCCAAGATGGTCGACACCATGATGTATGACGCGCTGACCGATGCGTTCCAGAAATACCTGATGGGTACGACGGCTGAAAACGTTGCCAAGCAGTGGCAACTGACCCGCCAAGAGCAGGATGAATTTGCCGTCAACTCACAAAACAAAGCCGAAGCCGCGCAAAAGGCTGGCAATTTCAAAGACGAGATCGTCGCCCACACCATCAAGACCCGCAAGGGCGAGACAGTTGTCGAGGAAGACGAGTACATCAAACACGGCGTGACCGTCGAGGGCATCGCCAAGCTGCGCCCCGCCTTTGACAAGGAAGGTACCGTTACGGCCGCCAACGCATCGGGCATCAATGATGGCGGCGCTGCTGTTGTGCTCATGAAGCAATCCGAAGCCGAGAAGCGTGGCGTGAAACCGATGGCACGCATTGTTTCGTGGGCGACCGCAGGCGTTGATCCGGCGATCATGGGCACCGGCCCCATCCCGTCATCGCGCAAGGCGCTCGACAAGGCAGGCTGGACTGTCAAGGACCTCGATCTTGTGGAAGCCAATGAGGCGTTTGCCGCACAAGCGTGTGCTGTCAACAAGGACATGGGTTGGGATCCGGAGATCGTGAACGTCAATGGCGGCGCGATTGCCATCGGCCACCCGGTTGGTGCATCCGGCGCGCGCGTCTTCAACACTCTTCTCCACGAGATGGTTCGCCGCGACGCCAAGAAGGGCCTTGCCACATTGTGCATCGGCGGTGGCATGGGCGTTGCCCTGTGCGTCGAGCGCGATTGACACATTCGGTGATTGGTCAATGAAAAGTGGCGAATGGGCGGAGTTCCCGTTCGCCGGTGACCACCCACAACGCATCAAAAACAATAACTGAGAGGAAACACCATGGCACGCGTAGCATTGGTCACCGGCGGCAGCCGGGGCATCGGAGAGGCCATCTCCAAGCAATTGAAAGCGGACGGTTACACAGTTGCGGCGACCTATGCCGGCAATGACGAGAAAGCCGCCGCATTCACGCAAGCAACGGGCATCAAGACATACAAGTGGAACGTCGCCGACTATGACGCATCCAAAGAGGGCCTCGCCAAGGTCGAAGCCGAAAACGGACCGATCGACGTGGTTGTTGCCAATGCTGGCATCACCCGCGACGCACCGTTTCACAAGATGAGCCCGGACCAGTGGAAAGAGGTGATCGACACCAACCTCACCGGTGTCTTCAACACCGTGCACCCGGTTTGGCCTGGCATGCGTGAGCGCAAGTTCGGTCGTGTGATCGTCATCTCGTCGATCAATGGTCAAAAGGGCCAGTTCGGACAGGTCAATTATGCGGCAACCAAGGCTGGTGACCTCGGCATCATCAAATCGCTTGCCCAGGAAGGCGCGCGCGCTGGCATCACCGCTAACGCCGTTTGCCCGGGTTACATCGGCACCGAGATGGTGCGTGCGATCCCCGAAGAAGTGCTGAACTCCAAGATCATTCCGCAGATCCCCGCCGGACGTCTCGGTGAGCCGGAAGAAATCGCCCGCTGCGTGGCCTTCCTCGCATCCGATGATTCAGGCTTCATCAATGGGTCGACGATTTCGGCCAATGGTGCCCAATTCTTCGTCTGATTTGAAACGACATATGCGCGATCTTGAAGGCGGCCTCCGGGCCGCTTTTTTCGTTGGTTCAGCGGGTGCCGCGTCCCAAACTCGATGACGCAACGGCCGCCAACACAATCACGCCGACAACGATCTCGCGAATGTACGAATTGACTGCCAGCTGTGTCAGGCCATTGTCGAGCGCGCCGAGGATGAGGACACCGACCAGCGTGTAGACAACGCGCGGCTCGCCTTGTCTGCTCATGGTCATGCCGAGGAATACACAGGCAATCGCATCCAGCATGAGGCCCGCGCCCTGGGTCGGATTTGCAGACGCGACACGGCTCGCGAGCATCAAACCGGCAAGCGCGGCGCCGAGCCCTGTCAACATGAACGCCCACGTTCGAAGTTTGCGCACCGGTATGCCGCCAAGCCGCGCCGCTTCGTAATTGCTGCCCATGATGTAGAGGCGGCGGCCCATCACCGAGCGCTCAAGCAACAGCCAAACGACGACGAACAGTGCGAAGGCCGCCAAGGTGAGGTTGGGCAGTTTGAGGCCCGCCAGACCAATTGCGTCCAGCGGAATGCCGCCGCGCGCAAAACCGGAGAAAGCTGATGGGATGGCGCGGCCGAATATCGTTTTGCCATCGGAGATCAGGAATGCCAGCCCGGAAAAAACGGTCAGCGTTCCAAGGGTCGCCACGAACGGCAATATGCGTAAGTGCGCGACAAGCACGCCGTTGATGAGCCCGCCACCCAAACCAACGGCTAGCCCCGCGCCAACACCAATCCAGACCGGATACCCGGCAGCAAACAGAACCGCAGCGGTGATGGCCGCCAAGCTTGCCATCGAGCCCACCGAAAGGTCGAAATCGTTCATCACCATGACGATCGTCATCGCAAACGCCACAACCGCGAGCATAGACATCTGTTGCGTAATGTTGAGGAGGTTGCGCGGACTGAGGAAGGTGTCGGGCAGCAAAAGAGCAAACACGACCAAAAGCAGTGCGCATGCGCCGAAAAGGCCGAACCTTCGAACCGGAGCTGCGACGCCGTCCATGTTTCCTGCCATTTTCGGTGATGATTTTTAGGCGTGAGAAAAGGCCGCGTATGGCGCAGCCTTTCTGTTCATCAAACAACCGACGTTAGTCGGTGCTTATTCTGAGGCGTTTGCCTGCGTGACGAGCTTTGTTGGCACGTAGATGACCGGCTCGCGGATCGTCTCACCGCCGAGCGTTCGCTCCACAATATCGGCAGCAGCCTTGCCGATGCCAACAAAGTCCTGTGCGACGGAAGCTTCGAAATTGCCGCCCTTTGCAATTGCATCGCGTGCCTGCGGATTGGCGTCGATGCCGACGATGATGATGCCTTCATCTGCGCGCCCGGCGTCCTCAATGGCCTGCAATGCGCCGAGCCCCGGTTGGTCCCATGCCGCCCAAACGGCTGCAATGCTGCCGGGCTCCGGGTTTGCGGCAAGCACTGCTTCCATCTTCGCGCGGCTGTCGGCAATGCCGCCGTCTTGTACGTCAGGTGTGATGCGATCAATAACCTCAATGTCGGGATAGTTTGCAAACACGGCGTCGGCGATCACGCCACGGATTTGCACCGGCGGAAACGGATCAAAGACGAACATCACGACCTTGCCTTCACCACTGATCCGATTAGCGACGTAGGCCGATGTTTCCGCCGCCATCGCGTAGCCGTTTGATGTGATGTTGGTGACCAGCAGATCAGACACGCCGCTATCCATGCCGACCACCGGGATGCCCGCATCCTTTGCCACCTGTAGCCCTGCTTCGATTTGTGCAGGATCGACATTGATGACGATGGCGTCAACTTGCTGGGTGACGGCGTCTTCGATGCGGCTGATGACGGCGGCGACGTCGCCTGCGGTATCAACCACATTGGTGTTCCAGCCCTTGGCC
>JBCBHR010000054.1:0-8743 GCA_038525365.1 Pseudomonadota bacterium
CGACACCCATGCGCGCGATGTGTGCGACCGGTGCGGGTTTGTCGACTATCAAAACCCGAAGATCGTGGTCGGGTCGGTCGTGGTGCATGACGAGAAATATCTGCTCTGCCGACGCGCCATCGAGCCGCGTCACGGATTTTGGACGGTACCGGCAGGCTATTTGGAAATGGGCGAAACGCCACAAGAAGGTGCAAAGCGTGAAGCGCGCGAAGAAGCCAACGCGCATCTGGAAATGCATGAGCTCTTGGCGGTCTACACGGTGCGCCGGCTGAGCCAGGTGCAACTGATCTATCGCGCATCGCTTTTGGTGCCGGAGGTGAGCGCGGGTGAAGAAAGTCTGGAGGTCAAATTGTTCGACTGGACGGAAATTCCGTGGGATGACTTGGCCTTTCCGACCGTGCGCTGGATGCTGAACCATCACCGCGCTTGGGCGTCGGGCGATTTGGTGCTGCCGACGGTTAATCCGGCTGGCGAGGAGGCGGACCTGCACGATCACGCTTGATGCAAGTCATCGACCAAAAGCGGCGTTTTGCTAGTCTTGCGCCATGCCAGCCGCGACGAACCGAACTGATCTCTTGGCCGTCTTCGACAAGGAATTGTCAAAGCTGAACAAGACCCTTGCGGATGTGGATGAAGCGACGGCCAACGGGTGTGCACCGGACGACACCGTTACCATCAAGGGCGTCATTGCCCATCGGACGCATTGGATGGGCATGTTTCATACATGGTTTGAAGATGGTCTTGCGGGCCGCGAGGTGCATGTGCCCGCCAAGGGCTACAAGTGGAACCAGTTAAAGGCATACAATGCGGGCCTCTACGCAGAGGGCGACAGGCGTGACTGGGCCGATGTGAAGGCTGACTTTGATGCTGCCTGCAACCGGCTGCGCGCGTTCATCGCTGACCATAATGATGCCGATCTTTATGCGCCCGGCGGTCATGCATGGACAGGCAAGTGGACGCTGGGACGTTACGCCGAGGCGTCCGGGCCGTCACATTTCCGGTCAGCAAATGCCTATGTTCGAAAGGCGCTTAAGGGCGCGCGTTAAGTTTCTATTTTCGCCATGCATCCTATATCGAACAGGATGAAACGACGATCTTTCTTCAAATGGTTGGGCCTTGGTGCGCTTCTGGGCGGCGGCGGTCTGTTTGCTGCGCGGCAGGCCAATGCGGGTAACCCCTATTATTCCGGCCCGGTAAGCCGGCACTTCAACGGCACCAACTTTTTCAACCCCGGCGGTGAGCCACCGGGTTCGTTTACAAACCTGCTGCGCTGGCAATTTGGCGGTGGCAAGAAGCCATGGCCCGAGCAGTGGCCAAGCCCGTTTGAAAAGGCCAAACCGGACCAGCGGGTCACCGGTGACGGTCTTCGCGTGACGATGGTTGGGCATGCGACGATGCTGGTTCAGGTGGCCGGTTTGAACCTGTTGAGCGATCCCGTCTGGTCACATCGGGTTAGCCCGTTCTCCTTTGCCGGGCCCTATCGCCGCAACGATCCGGGCATCGACTTTGATGACTTGCCGCCGATTGATGTCGTGCTCTTGAGCCACAATCACTACGACCATTTTGATGGTGAGACTTTGAAGCGGCTGGTGGACGGGCACGATCCGCTGATCATCACACCGCTCGGCAATGACACAATCATCCAGGCTTTTTCGCCCGATGCCCGCATTGCGGTGGGTGATTGGGGTGATGTGGAGGCGGTCAATGACGATGTGCGCGTGCACTTTGAGCCATGCCACCACTGGTCGGCACGTGGTTCGTCAGACCGGCGCATGGCGCTTTGGGCGGCTTTCGTGATCGAGACGCCGGTGGGCAAAATATATCATATCGGCGACACCGGCTATCACGAGGGCATCAACTATCAGGAGGCAGGGCAAAAGCATGGCGCGTTTCGCCTAACCATTTTGCCCATCGGCGCTTATGAGCCGCGATGGTTCATGAAAGGTCAGCACCAAAATCCGGATGAAGCCGTGCGGGGCATGTTGGCCTGCAATGCCGACTTTGCCGTTGGCCACCACTGGGGCACTTTCCGGCTGACCAATGAGGCCGTGGAGGAGCCGCGCGATGCGCTGGCCGTCGCGGTGGAAACACATGGCGTTGTAGCCGAACGGTTCCAACCGATGCTGCCGGGTGAGGTTTGGGATGTGCCGGTGAAGAACGCCGCGGCCTGAGGTCCGCGCGGCCACTTTCATTTCGCGGCGCCATCCGCCATATACGCGAGACCCTGCAGGCGAAAGAACCATGGCACTCGACGTCCCATTTGCGAGAATGAACGGGTTGGGAAACCAGATCATCGTGGCCGACATGCGCGGCCGCGGCGATCAGGTGACGCCGCAAGCCGCTGTCGCGCTGCATCACGGCGAGGGCACGGCGTTCGACCAGTTGATGGCGATCCACGATCCGAAAACCGATGGCACGGATAGTTTTGTGGCGATCCTCAACAATGATGGTTCGTCCGCCGGTGCCTGCGGCAATGGCATTCGCTGTGTCGTGCAGGCGCTTTCAGCCGATGTCGGCAAAACGGTTTTCACCTTTGAAACCATCGCCGGGATCCTGAGCGCCGAGGAAGGCGAAAATGGCATGGTGTCGGTCGATATGGGCCGACCGCGCTTTGGGTGGGAAGATATCCCACTGGAAGAAGAATTTGCCGACACGACGGGAATCCAGCTGCAGATCGGTCCGATTGACAATCCAATCCTGCACACGCCTTCGGTTGCCTCCATGGGAAATCCGCATGCGATCTTTTGGGTCGATGATGTGTGGGCTCATGAGTTGGAGCGTTTTGGGCCACTGTTGGAGAACCATCCGATTTTTCCAGATCGCGCCAACATCACGCTCGCCGACGTCAAAGCACCCGATCATATCGTCATCCGCACATGGGAGCGGGGGGCAGGCATCACGCAGGCTTGCGGATCGGCGGCATGCGCCACCGTCGTGTCAGCGGTGCGCAAGAAGCTTACTGATCGGGTGGCGACGGTCACCGTCCCGGGCGGTGATCTGCATATCATCTGGCGTGAGGATGACCATGTCATCATGACCGGCCCCGCCGAGTGGGAGTTTTCCGGCAAGTTTGATGCAAAGACCGGCGAATGGCAGCGCGATGGTGTTGCCGCAAACGACAACGCTCGGTCAGAAGAGGCGACCAGCTGATGGCCGTTGAAATGAAGAATTTCGGCTGCCGCCTCAACATCCATGAGGGCGAAGTTGCCAAACGCCAGGCCGAGGCCGCCGGTTTGGACGCGCTGGACGGTGGCGCTGTGGTTGTGAACACATGCGCTGTCACCGCAGAGGCCGTGCGTCAGGCCAAGCAAGCGATCCGCCGCGCCCGCCGCGAACAGCCGGACGCACGCATCATCGTGACGGGCTGCGCGGCACAGACAAAACCGGATGACTTTGCGGCTATGGATGAGGTCGATCTCGTGATCGGCAATGACGACAAATTGAAAGCGCAAAGCTACCGTGCGCTTCCAGAGTTTGGCGTCAATCAGTTCGAGAAAGTGCGCGTCAACGACATCTTTGAGGTGACCGAGAATGCGCCGCACATGGTGGATTCCATCGAGGGTCACACGCGCGCTTTCGTACAGGTGCAAAATGGCTGCGACCACCGCTGCACGTTTTGCATCATCCCCTATGGCCGCGGCAATTCCCGCTCCGTGCCAATGGGCGGCGTGGTGGAACAGGTGCAGCGCCTCGTCGACACCGGCCATCGGGAAATCGTGCTGACGGGGGTCGATCTGACATCTTACGGTCCAGACCTGCCGGGTGCACCGTCACTTGGCCAGTTGGTCAAGACCATACTCAGTCAAGTGACTGACTTGCGGCGGCTGCGGCTTTCCTCGATCGACTCCATCGAGGCCGATGCAGCGCTGTTTGATGTCATTGCCAATGACGAGAGGCTGATGCCGCACTTCCATTTGTCGCTGCAGCATGGCGATGACATGATCTTGAAACGCATGAAACGTCGCCATCTGCGGGCCGACTCAATTGCGTTTTGCCAACAAGTGCGGCGGCTCCGCCCCGAGGTCGCGTTTTCAGCGGATATGATCGCCGGGTTCCCAACGGAGACCGAAGCGATGTTTGAAAGCGCGTTGTCGATCATTGATGATTGCGGGCTTTCGAAAGTGCATGTGTTTCCGTTCTCGGCGCGCGAAGGCACGCCTGCCGCGAAGATGCCGCAGCTTGATCGCGCCGTGGTCAAAGCGCGCGCGTCGCGTCTTCGCGTTGCCTCTAACAGGGCTTGGCATAGGCACTTGGATGGTCATGTCGGCACAGCACAACTGGCATTGGCAGAAACTGGCGGCGTGGGCCGAATTGTAGACTTCACGCCGGTGGGTGTGCCGGACGATGTGGAGCCGGGCAGTTTTGTACCGGTTGTCATCACCGGGCATGATGGCGAGCGCCTGACGGGCAGTGCCAAACAGGCCGCGGGTCTGCGCATGGCGGCGGAGTAGGCATGGCTGGGTTCTTAAAGCGCATTTTCTCCTTCGGCAAAAAGAAGGTCGAAGAGACCCCGGACCCCGCTCATGCCGAGGTTGAACCGGTAGAGGTTGCGGTCGGTGCGGCTGACGAGGTGGTTGATCTGACCTCCCCGGTCGCGACGGCTCTTTCCGAGCCCGAGCCCGAGCCCGAGCCCGACTTCGTCATCGGCGAGGACGATGACGAAGCCCGGCAGGCGAAGGAAGATGCTTCGCCGAGAGTGGCCACGGTAGGGTTTGATGGTTTTGAAGCGGCACCAGAGCCAGAGCCAGATGTTTCGCGTGGAGAGGCCGAACCCGAAGCCGGTCCTGAACCCGAACCGGCATCAGAACTCGTGCGCGATGAAACGCGCGGTTCGGTCACGATTGGCGATGAACCGAAGGCAGGTGCGCCAACCGAGGCCGAGCCGGAGCAACCGACAAACTGGTTCTCACGCCTGCGTTCGGGTTTGTCGCGTTCATCGAAGCAGCTGACGGAAAACATCTCCGGCGTGTTCACGAAGCGTAAGCTCGATGACGAGACGCTGGAGGAGTTGGAAGACATCCTGATCCAGGCCGATCTTGGCGTGGAGACCGCGATGCGGATCACGGATTCGCTCTCGTCCGGCCGCTATGGTCGCGATGTGTCCACAGACGAAGTGCGCCGCGTCATGGGCGACGAAATCTCCAAAGTGCTCGATCCGGTGGCGCAAGCGCTGGAGCTTGATCTGTCGCACAGGCCGCATGTCGTCCTCGTGGTCGGCGTCAACGGAACCGGCAAGACCACCACCATCGGCAAGCTCGCCGCCAAGTTGCGCGATGCGGGCCTTTCGGTCACGCTTGGCGCCGGGGATACGTTTCGAGCAGCGGCCATTGAGCAACTGAAAATCTGGGCGGAGCGCACCGGGTCTGCCTTTGTCGGCACAAAGCTTGGCGCGGACGCCGCAGGCCTTGCCTATGGGGCATATGAAACTGCGCGCGACAACGGTTCCGATGTCGTCATCATCGACACGGCGGGTCGCCTGCAAAACAAAACCGAGCTGATGGATGAATTGGCGAAGATCGTGCGCGTTCTGCAAAAGCACGATCCCGAAGCGCCGCACACAGTGCTTCAAACACTTGACGCAACCACGGGGCAGAATGCGCTCAATCAAGTGGAAATTTTCCGCAATATCGCAGGCGTGAACGGATTGGTGATGACGAAACTGGATGGGACTGCGCGCGGCGGTATTTTGGTGGCCATCGCAGCGAAGTTCAAGCTGCCGGTCTATTTCATTGGGGTGGGCGAAGGCATAGATGATCTGGAGCCGTTCCGAGCGCAGGATTTCTCAACTGCAATCGTGGGCGGCGACATGACACGCGAACCGGAAAAGGCCTGATCCATGGTTGACGTCACCGCGAAAGCTGAGATCGGCGAACCGAAAAAGGAAAACCCGCTCCTCAAGCTTGCGCTGGAGTTTGGGCCGCTGATCGCGTTTTTTATCGCCAATGCGCGCGGTGCGTGGATTGCCGAGCAGGTTGCGTTTCTAGGTGATCTCGGTCGGCTGGGTGAGCCGATTTTCATCGCGACTGCTGTTTTCATGGTTGCCACCGCGGTCGCGCTGACGCTGTCTTGGATTTTGACGCGCACCATACCGCGCATGCCGTTGATCTCGGGCGCATTTGTGATGGTGTTTGGCGCGCTGACCTTGTGGTTGCAGAACGATCTTTTCATCAAGCTCAAGCCAACGCTGGTGAACCTGTTGTTCGGCACGATGATCCTGGTTGCGTGGTACGGTTTCAAAAACTCGCTTCTGAAATATGTTTTCGATAAAGCCTTCGAAATTGACGAAGAAGGTTGGGCAAAACTCACCGTGCGCTGGGGCTTTTTCTTCTTCTTCCTCGCCGCGCTCAACGAGGTGGTCTGGAGAAACTTTTCGACCGACTTCTGGGTCGCGTTCAAAGTATGGGGCACCATGCCTCTGACCATCATTTTCACGCTGTCCCAAGTGCCTTTGTTGATGCGCCACTCGCTTGAGGACGAAGAGGGCGACGAAGAAGAAGCCTGACCGTTCGGTTTGACGCCGTATCAGTTCTCGTTGCAGTGCGTCATTTCCACGGATAGAACCGCGAAAACGCATCGCGACGGGAAACCATGTCCGCCATTCTCGATCTTGCGGCCAGCAATCTGCTGTCGCCTCCCGTCTTGTTCTTCATTTTGGGCTTCATCGGCTCGGTCGCCGGGTCACAACTGACCTTGCCCGAAGCGATGGCGAAGACGCTGTCGATCTATCTGATGCTCGCCATCGGTTTCAAAGGCGGTGTGGCGCTTGCAGCGGAAGGTTTCACGCTGGCGCTTGTTTTGGCGTTGGTGGCGGGCACCATTTTGTCAGCTCTGATCCCGCTGGTTGCGTTTTTCATCTTGCGGCTGATCTCCGATTTGCCGCGATACGAACTGGCGGCGGTTGCGGCGCATTACGGATCGATCTCGATTGTGACCTTCGTTGCCGCAACGCAGGCCGCGCAGGCCATCGGGCTGATGCCGGAGGGTTTCATGGTGGCTGTGGCAGCGGCCATGGAGACGCCCGCAATCCTTGTTGCGCTCTATCTTGCGCGATCATCGGCTGAAAAACGTGGTGCTAGCGATGATGACCGCGGCAGCCTGTTGCATGAAGTGTTCCTCAATTCGTCAGTCGTCGTGCTGATGGGGGCGTTCGTCATTGGAGCGCTGACCGGCGAAGAGGGCAAAAAGGCCGTCGACGGGTTCATCACTGTGCCGTTCACGGGCATTCTTTGCCTCTTTTTGCTCGATATGGGCGCAGTTGCCGGACGGGGCATGGCGCAGGCGCGCGGCGTGCTCACCTGGAAGCTGGTCGGCTTCGGCCTCGTCATGCCGTTCATCGGGGCTGTGATCGCAATTCCGTTCGCGCTTGTGGCAGGCTTGAGCGCAGGCGGCGCGGCGCTGTTGCTGACCTTGGCAGCCAGCGCATCCTACATCGCCGTGCCTGCCGCCATGCGTTTGGCATTGCCCGAAGCGCGGCCATCGATTTATCTGTCGCTGTCGCTTGGTGTGACGTTCCCGATGAACCTGACCATCGGCATTCCCACTTATGCGGCGATCGCGCAGGCGATTGTGGGAGGATAGGCCGTCATGCAAACACATGCGAAAAAACAGATGACCGTGATCTGCGAGGTGCCGGTCATTGGCCGCGTCACGCGTGCGCTCAACCGGGTTGGCGTCACCGGATACACCGTCTTCAACGCCCACGCGGGCAAGGGCTCCGAGGGCGATTGGGATGAAGATCGCATGATCGGTGACGCGGGGCGCATGGTCATGATTGTGTCCGTGATGTCGCCGGAGGATGCCGAAAAGGCAACCGATGCGATTTACAGTGTGCTTGATCCGCAGATGGGCATTGTGACGGTGGCCGACGTCTATGTGTTGCGGCCCGAGCGGTTTTGAGCCTCCGCCGAAAGGCGCGATTGATGGCGTCCGCCGGGCTCCCGTAACATGGTGCCATGAGGACATTTCCACTCAAGCTTCTCGATGGCTATAAAGGCTTCCGGTCGGCGGCGGCCCACGAAGGCTCCTACCAGCACGGGCGGCTGGCGCGGGAGGGGCAAAAGCCTGAGATCATGGTCGTTGCATGCTGCGACAGTCGTGTCACGCCAGAGCTGATTTTTTCAGCCGATCCGGGCTCGCTCTTTGTGGTGCGCAACATCGCAAACATCGTCCCGCCGAACACCGGCGACGGGCGCAACATGTCGACGGCGGCGGCGCTGGAATTTGCGGTGCAGGCTCTCAACATCAAACATGTGGTTGTGCTCGGCCATGCCCAATGCGGTGGCATCCGGGCAGCGGCATCAGCACGTACCGGTCGCCGTCCAATTTTACCAACGGCCTCACGCGGGACCGGCAAGGCCGATTGATCTCATGCGAGCACGGCGCGCGGCGCGTCACGCGCACTGAGTATGATGGATCCATCACTGTTTTGGCGGACAGTTTTGAGGGCAAGCGGTTCAACTCGCCCAACGATGTTGTGGTAAAATCCGACGGCACCGTTTGGTTTTCCGATCCGCATTACGGCATCATGACCCATTATGAAGGCCACAAATCCGAGCAGGAACTGCCGTGCAATGTTTACCGACTGGACCCGTCCACGGGTGCGCTTGCGGCTGTTGTCACCGACATGGCGTGCCCCAACGGGCTTGCCTTTTCCTTGGATGAAACCACGCTTTACGTGGCTGACACGGCCAAAATGTTCGATCCCAATGGGAAGCGGCACATGCGCGCCTATGATGTCTTGGAC
>JBCBHR010000055.1:0-8707 GCA_038525365.1 Pseudomonadota bacterium
ATCGCCGCCATGTAGCGCAACCAGACTTTTCACGAGCGCCAAGCCGAGACCCGCGCCACGTTGCCGTCCGGTTTGGTCGGTGTGGAACGGTTCGAACACATGCGCGGCGGCCTCCGCGCTGATGCCCGGGCCCTGATCCAAAACGCGGAACAAGACGCCGTCACTCCGGTCGTGTTCTGCGGAGAATGCGACACTTGTGCCGTCGGGCGCAAAATCGGCGGCGTTGTTCAAGACGTTTGCAAACACACGCTGCAGCCGCGCCGGATCGGCGGTGACAGTCTCTGGAGCATCGTCTGTCACCAGGGTGAGCGTGATCCGGTGCTGCTCGAAACGCTCTGCGACTTCGGCTGCCGCAGCTTCCATGATCTCAGCGACCGGCGTCGCGCGCATGTCCAACTCCATGACACCGGCGTCAATCGTCGCCAGATCGACGATGTCATCGGTGATCTTGGCAAGCGTGCCCGACGCGCTGGCAATGTGGGCGACATATTCGCTCTGCGCGTCGGTCAATGCACCGACCGTACCCATGAGGAGCATGTCCGTGAAGCCCTTGATGGTCGTCAAGGGTGCGCGCAGTTCGTGGCTCACATGGGTTATAATGCGGTTTCGGACCTCGGCGGTCTGCTCCAACGCATCATTGCGCTCACGCAATGCGCGCTCGATTTGGTCGGCAGCCGTCATGTCAACGAACGTCAGCATCGTCTGGCCGTTGGGAAGCGGCACGCACATCCATGACAATGTCGTCTCACCGAAGACAATGCGGCCAGCACCATTGATGCGGTCTTCGCCAAAATTCGTGACGGTCCCGGCAAACTCGTCCCACAGTTCCGAAGTGCCGTCGCCTTTCACTTCCCGGCGCGTCACAATGGAGCTGATGTGGACATTGTCTTCGCCCATCAGGTCCGACACCGACCAGAACTTGCCAAACGCCGGATTGGCGAGTTTGAGGTAACCGTCGGAGGCAAAGACGGCCACGCCCTCCGCCAGATGATCAAGCGTCTCGCCCTGCACGCGCTCCATGGTCTTGTAGCGGCTTTCAAGATTGATGCGCTCGGTCAGATTTTCAAAGATCCATGTCATGCCGCCGCGCGGATGCGGATTGGCAAAGACGCGCAGCGTGCGCCGGTCGGGCAGGTGCCACATATGGGTTTGCGGATCGATCGCCTTGAACGCGTCGAGCACCTCGTTTTTCCAGCGGCGCCATTCCGGCATTTCGGGCAGACGGCCTTCCTCGCGCATGAGGTCGAGGAACATGCCCATCGTCGGTTTGGAGGCAAGGAAATGTCCATCCAGCCCCCAGAGCTCCTGGAAGGCATTGTTATGGAAGAGCAGCGAGCCCGTCGCATCGAACATCGCCACGGCGGTGGTCAGTTCGTTCAGCGTTTCCTCGTGGCTGCGGATGGTGCTTGAAAGTTCTGTCCTCACGGCTTCGACTTCAGACTTGTCGACGGCAAGCCCTGCCGTGCCGGATGGTCCGTTTTCTTCGGTCACCGCGTAGATCACCCGGTCGCCATTGACGACGGTGGACAATTGCCCCGCAAAGTGACCGTCTGCAGCGACGGTATCGCGCACGGTCTTGCGCGCTTGCACCCCGAACAGTTCGGTCTTTCCGGTGACGACATCGTCCAGCTTGGTGCAATCAACGCTCGCCACATAAGCCGCATTGGCCCAGGCAAGATCGCCCTCCTTGTCACGCAGCCAAAACGGCAGGTCTACGCGATCAAGCAGCGCCTGCATGTTGGTCAGCGTGTCAACGACCCGGCGGTGTTCGGCGGCAAGCTGGGCAAATTGTTCGCGCTCGGCGGAAAGATTGCTGAACCGCACGATCGCACTGCCTGCAGACGTGCGGCCCGCCGCCTCGATATGCGTTCCACTTTTTGTCTCAACGCCAATGACAAATGGTTTTGCACCGCTGCGCAGCGCGCGCACGGCCCGCTCCACTGCGGCAGCCGACGTCGGCGCGAGCCAGCGCCCGAAGGCTAAAAACTCCGCTTCTGTGTCCGGCGCTCCAGCGCGTGCATCCAAGCGCCCGAGCACAAATGGCTTTTCACCACCGGCGGGCCAGATGATCGCTCGCTGGCCCTCGACAGCTGACAAGGTGGCAAGCTGGTTGGAACGCGCGGTCTCAGCGGAAAGTTTTGAGCGCAGTGCCTCGTTTTGGGCTGCAGTGCGCCCGCGCTCTTTGATGAGCCAGAACGCGGAGACGAACGCGGCAATAAGCGCGCCGCTGACCACGACAAGCTGGACGATCTGAAAGGTGGCGACCGGTATGCCCAAAATATCGGGGCCTGCGCCTTGCGATGAGGGGGAGGTGCCTTGAGCGTTTGCGAGCACGGTCGATGTCAGGAATGTCGACGCACCGAGCGCACCGGCCCAACGGCGCGCCGACCACGAGCGAATTCGGGAGGCAAACCGGCCAATGCGTGCAGGCATTGTGGCGCCTTGCGGCGTCATATGCGTCCCCTTGTTTGCGGCTCCCATCATATCCCTTCCATTGCCCGTCCGCGGCAATGGCATGCGAACCGATTAACGAATCAAGTCACCATACCTGTCGGTGGAATCGCCGAAAAGAGTCCGGCCAAAAAATAACGCCCGCGCAGCATAAGCCGACGGGCGTTATTGGGGATTGCGGTGAAAACACGCGGCCTAGTAGCGATAGTGCTCCGGCTTGTAAGGGCCGTCAACTTTCACGCCAATATAGTCAGCCTGCTCCTGCTCAAGTTCGGTCAGCTTCACGCCGATTTTTGCAAGATGGAGGCGGGCGACTTTCTCATCGAGTTCCTTGGGCAGGATGTAGACGTCGTTCTTGTAGTTGTCGCCGTTTTGCCAGAGTTCGATTTGCGCCAGCACCTGGTTGGTGAAGGACGCGGACATCACAAAGGACGGGTGGCCGGTGGCGTTGCCGAGGTTCAGCAGGCGACCTTGGCTCAAGAGGATCATGCGGTTGCCCGATGGCATCTCATACATGTCCACCTGGTCCTTGATGTTGGTCATCTTCAGGTTCCGAAGATTGGCAACTTGGATCTCGTTGTCGAAGTGGCCGATATTGCCAACGATCGCCATGTCCTTCATGCGCCGCATGTGTTCGATGCGGATGATGTCCTTATTGCCAGTCGTCGTGATGAAGATGTCCGCGTCTTCAACGGTGTCTTCGAGCGTCGTGACCTCAAAACCGTCCATCGCCGCTTGCAGTGCGCAGATCGGGTCGATTTCTGTCACCTTCACGCGTGCGCCCGCGCCGCGCAGTGAGGCAGCAGAGCCTTTACCCACATCGCCATAGCCGCACACGACGGCGGTCTTGCCTGCCATCATGGTGTCGGTCGCGCGGCGGATGCCATCGACGAGCGATTCCTTACAGCCATACTTGTTGTCGAATTTCGACTTTGTGACGCTGTCATTGACGTTGATCGCCGGAAAGGGGAGTTCGCCCTTCTGGACCAGTTCATAAAGCCGGTGGACACCAGTGGTCGTTTCTTCCGACACGCCTTGGATTTGATCGCGCGTCTTTGTGAACCAGCCCGGAGATGCCGCCATGCGCTTTTTGATTTGCACCTTGATGACTTCTTCTTCTTCCGACTGCGGCACCGGGATGATGTCTTCACCGGCTTCCGCGCGTGCGCCGAGCAGCACGTAAAGTGTCGCATCGCCGCCATCGTCGAGGATCATGTTCGGGCCATCATCGAACATGAAGGACTTGTCGAGGTAATCCCAATGCTCTTCCAGTGTCTGGCCCTTGATCGCAAAGACCGGCACGCCTGCTTCTGCGATGGCGGCAGCGGCATGGTCCTGTGTGGAATAGATGTTGCACGACGCCCAGCGAACATCGGCGCCCAATTCAACCAGCGTCTCGATAAGAACCGCCGTCTGGATGGTCATGTGGAGTGAGCCGACGATGCGCGCGCCATTGAGCGGCTTGGAGGCGCCAAACTCTTCGCGGCAGGCGATCAGGCCTGGCATTTCGGTTTCGGCGATGTCGATCTCCTTGCGGCCAAAATCCGCAAGGGCGATGTCGGCAACTTTATAGTCGTTTTGCGCGGCCATAGGTCAGCATCCGTTTTCGGTGATTTGAATTGGGCGCGATGTACCAAACCGCTTGGCTTGCGGCAACGGCAATATAAAGAAATCTTTATATCCGAATATCGGTTACTCGCCTTCGCCGAACTTGTCGGCGAGCAGCGTTGCCAACGCCGCAAGCGCATCTGACGATTGAGGGCCACGGGCGCAAACGCGGATGGTGCTGCCGGGCGAGGCGGCCAGAAGCATCAAACCCATGATGGATTGGCCGCCGACGGTCGATTCATCCTTGGTCACCGTGATCTCGGCGTCAAAGGTTTCGCACGTCTGGACAAACTTCGAAGACGCGCGCGCATGCAGCCCGCGTTTGTTGGTGATGGCGAGATCGGTGCACGTCCATGCGGCGGTTTTGCTGGTCTGTGATAAGTCGCTCATGAGTGCGGCGTGAGCAGTTCGCTGGCGACATTGATGTATTTGCGCCCGGCAGTGGCCGCCTGTTCCACAGCAAACGCCATATCGCCGGCTTCACGCGCCCGCGCCAGTTTGATGAGCATTGGGAGATTGGCGCCGGCAATGATTTCAGTCTTGCCGGGAACCATCAAAGAGATCGCCAAATTGGAGGGCGTGCCGCCAAACATGTCGGTGACGACCACAACGCCTTGTCCCGCATCAACGTCGGCGATGGCTGCGACGATGTCCGTGCGCCGTTGTTCCATGTCATCATCGGCTTCTATGCAGATGGTCGCGAAACCGTTTTGCGGGCCAACGACATGCTCCACCGCACTTTTGAATGCGGTCGCAAGGGCCCCATGGGTCACCAGGACGATGCCGATCATGCTCCAATCCCGACCACAGTGTTCATTCTTGATTATATCTGCGGCTGCTGGCGCGCATTACCACGCGATTCACGGCGCATTTCAAGCGTTAATGCCCCAGACTTAGGGATGAAAATGCCGCAGTGGCGCTAAAGCCACGGGTCGATGCCTATCGCGGCAAAAACCGCATGGCAAGCAAGGTTCGGCTGCCGCTGGGGCAATTTCAGCGCGGGAACGAAAATGTCGAGCAAGCGTTCGGGCGCTTGCGGTGGCATGCGCGCAACATCTTGGTCGGGCACAAGATCGGCAATGAGCGCGATCGCGGCGGGCTCCGACCGGATCGCGCTCGCATCATAAACGCCGAAACCAAACACCTCTATCTGCCCGGCGATTGTCTCCGGGCATGACGCGGTTAAACCGCCCATGTCATTGGCAGTGACGCGTGTCTGATCGTCTGCAATCAATCCGACATCCAGTCCTGCCATGCGGCCCCGTCGGATGATTGTGATTGCGGTTTGAGTTTTGCCGCTGCCAGACGGCCCGCGGATGAGCACGGCCTTGCCGCCGATTGAAATACCTGTTGCGTGGACGAGGTTCGAGGTCGCCATGGCGATCAGCGCTCAGCCGTCAACGGGCAGGCGAATGATAAAGCGCGCACCGCGAACGACATCGGGATCACGCGCATCTTCGATATTCTCCGCCGTCAGCGTTCCGCGATGCGCCTCAATGATCTGACGCGAGATCGACAGGCCGAGGCCGGAGTTCTTGCCGAAATCGTCGGGTGCCGGTCGGTCGGTGTAAAAGCGCTTGAAGATCGTCTCGACATTTTCCGCTCGAATGCCGGGGCCGTTGTCTTCGACCAATATCTCCACCCAACGGCCCGTGCGCCGAAGGATCACGTCGATGCGCCCACTGTCTGCCGGGACGAAAGAGCGTGCGTTGTCGATCAGATTGGTCACCACCTGCCCAATGCGCGATTCGTGTCCGATAACCTTGTAGATATCGGCTTGATTGCGCTTCTCGACGCTCAGGTTCAGCTTGAAATCACCCAATCTGCTTTCGGTAAACACCGTCGTGAGGTCGCGAAGCAGAGCTTCCAGATCGACGAGACCCGCATCTTCACGCACGAGCTCAGCATCCAAACGCGAGGCATCGGAGATGTCCGTGATGAGCCGGTCGAGGCGGCGAATGTCGTGTTGGATGACATGCAACAATTTCGAGCGCTGCTCATCGGACTTGGTCAACGGCAGAGTTTCAACGGCGCTGCGCAGGGACGTCAGGGGATTTTTCAACTCATGACTGACATCGGCTGCAAAACTCTCAATGGCATCGATGCGGGCGTAAAGCGACTTGGTCATATCGCGCAGCGCAATCGACAAATTGCCGATCTCATCCTGTCGTTTGGAGAAGTCGGGTATCTCTTCACGCATTTTGATCGACCGGCGCACGCGCACGGCAGCCGCTGACAAACGCCGCAGCGGATTGGCAATCGTGCCCGCGAGCATGAACGACAGGATGATGTTCACGACGACCGCAACGGCAAAGACGCGGAACATGGCAAAGCGTTCCGCTTCCACGATCTTGTCGATATCGCGCCCCTGCGTTGACAATTGCAATACGCCCAAAACGGCGCGAAAGCGCTGGATCGGCACGGCGACCGAAACAATCATCGCGTCTTGTTCCGACAGCCGCACAATCTGCTGGCGCCCACCCGAAAGCGCCTGGATGACTTCCGGATAGGCCGTCCCGGACCCGCCGGGGATTTCGCGGTAGATCGGCAAATCATTGCGCCGGAAGAAGCCCTGCACCCGGTTTACGACCGCATCAATGAGGCTTTGATCTTCCGGCCCACCAATATCCTCCAACTCATAACGCAGGATCTGGCCACTGGCATAAAGATGGCGCGAATCCAGGATGAGATTTGCATCACGGTCATAGAGCCGCGCGCGGGTGCGCGTCGGCGAAATCAAGCGCCGAAGCACGGGCGCCACGCGCTCGGGATCAATTGGAAACGCCAGATTGTCGAGCGGATCAACGGAGGGAACGATGCTCTCGCCCGCCTCCAACTCCAAGAGCCGGTCAGGGTCGATGAGGATGGCGTCGGTTTCCACGCTGGCCGATGCCGCAATTGCGCCTGCGATGATTTCGCCCTGCGTCATCAAACTCTCGACACGCGCATCAATGAGCCCATCGCGGAACTGGTTGAGGTAGAGAATGCCCGACATCAACAGCGCAAGCGCTGCCAGATTGAGGATGAGAATGCGCCGTGTGATCGAAGAAAACAGATGACGCCCGAATACGTTGAGCAGGCCACGCCCAACCGCAGAGGCAGCGCGCGCACCGCCGCTGCGGGCCCGCAGATCGCTGCGCGCCTTCTCAACGGCAATATGGTCGCTTTCAACAGCCATCTATCCTGCTTCTATCACGGCCCGCGCAGGAAGGCCCAACCCAAAAGGTCGCGCGATACGCGCCACCACGCACACTGTCGGCAGGCCTCAGCTTACCCCAACTCGCGGAACCGGTAGCCTACACCATAGAGTGTCTCGATCATGTCAAACGCATCATCGACCTGTTTGAACTTCTTGCGCAGCCGTTTGATGTGGCTGTCGATCGTGCGGTCGTCCACATAGACCTGATCATCATAGGCCGCATCCATCAGCGCGTCGCGGCTTTTGACGACACCAGGGCGCTGGGCAAGCGCAAACAGGATCAGGAATTCGGTCACCGTCAGCGTGACCGGTTTTTCAAGCCAGGTGCAGGTGTGGCGCTCCTGATCAAGCACAAGGTCACCGCGCACCAGCGTCTGCGATGCGGCGGCGCTGCCGCTCTTCATGACAACCTCACGTGCGGCCGTGCGGCGAAGGATGGCTTTGACGCGTTCGATCAAAAGGCGCTGTGAAAACGGCTTGGTGATGAAATCATCGGCGCCCATTTTTAGGCCGAACAATTCGTCGATTTCATCGTCTTTCGATGTCAGAAAGATCACCGGCAGATCGGATTTCTGGCGCAGACGACGTAGCAATTCCATGCCGTCCATGCGCGGCATCTTGATGTCGAAGATGGCAAGGTTTGGCGGCTTGGTCGTCAGGCCGTCGAGCGCGGATGCACCATCGGTGTATGTTTCAACGCGAAAGCCCTCGGTCTCCAGCGCCATGGACACCGACGTCAGGATGTTCCTGTCATCATCGACCAATGCGATGGTATGCATGTTGAATGTCTCCCCATACATGGCGGCGTCCCTTCCGTAATGCTTGCTGGCGGGCGCTGCCATGTCCCCACAATGTGGTGCAAAATGTGGCACAAAGCTTAACCGGTGTCACGACGGCTGCCCCAAGGGCCGATTGCCGTCGCGAAGGCGCACATTGTGACTACGTCGTCCAACTCTCGATTAATCAGATGTATACAAATCGATCGATTCAAACGTTTGAAACGATTTTCAAATTTTTAAAACGATTAAACATTTGAGATTGTTCAATAATTTTGTTTCACGCTCCTTTCCCTTGCGGATTGTCGCCTGGGTCGGCGGGAACGCTGCGAGGAATTGTCACAAAACCATCAAACTGGTGAAACCAATGAACACACACGGCACATTCAACCAGGCAAAGAGCCTGGACACACTCGGCATCAAAACGTCGGGTCAGGTCTATTACAACCTGTCCGAAGCCGAGCTGTATGAATATGCCGTCAGCCGCGGCGAGGCGCAAATCACCGCCGACGGGCCGTTGGTCGCTTACACGGGCGAACACACCGGACGCTCGCCGAAGGACAAATTCGTTGTTCGCGACGGCGTGGTCGATGCCAAAATCTGGTGGGATGGCAACCAGCCCATGGAGATGGACGCGTTTGAAGCGCTCTATGCCGATATGGTTGCGCACGCC
>JBCBHR010000056.1:0-8679 GCA_038525365.1 Pseudomonadota bacterium
ACTGGGTCTTGCCGAAACGGCGGCGCGCGCGCTTGAGCTGGCATGGAAAGACGCCGATGCTGTCTACATCTCATTTGACATTGACAGTGTCGATTGCGGTTTCGTGCCTGGAACGGGCTGGCCGGAGCCGGGCGGTTTCCTGCCGCGTGAGGCGTTAGAGCTTGTTTCGCTGGTTGCCAAAGATTGCCGCAAATGCCTGCTCAGAATTCAAAACGCCTGTGTCCACGGACCAGTTTTTTAGGTCACTGCGGCCCTGCCATTCGCTCAGAACGGTTTCAAAAGCGGTCCGGCAATCCGCATGCGTGTCGATTTCGTTTCGCGTGCTTCGAAACAGCCGTATCTCGTCAACAGTGCCGTCATGAATATGCGCCATGAGCTGCCACGATTGATCGCGATACGGGACATGGGCACTCACCCCGTATTCTCCATTGCATACATGGCCGACATTGGGGCGGCTGACATGTTTGGACATCGCGGCAATGGCGTCGTTCTGCGTTGCGCCAAGCGTCAGTTCGGCAAATTCCGGTATGGGACCGACGGAAACGGTCGCCGTTGATCCGCTGGCGATGAAGCCAGCGACACAAGCGGTTCCAATGAGAAAAAACAGCGATCTGCCTGCCAAACCATAACCTCCATCAGCCAAGGTGGAGCGCCGTCGGTGGCGTGGCAATGTTTTCGTTCTGATACGCCGATCAAAGATATGTCAGTGCGCAGCTCAATTGCCCACAATTGTCGGCGCGAGGGTGGCGAGCACACCGCGCACGGTTTCACGGGCGACCTCGGGTGTTTCCGCAAGCCCACGAATGGTCAGCGTGTCGCCGTCACGGAACAGGATCGCAGTAGAGCCACGCGCATAGATCGAGAGCCAGCCTACGCTTGGGCCGACGTCAAGCCGTTCCAGACGGCACGTGTCGTCGCGCGAACGGCAAACATCTTCCATGCGCTTGAGCGTGGTCTCACCGGAGCGGAAACGTCCCTCCGTCCCATCGGTCGAACGGCCTATGAGGACGTCAACTGCGTTCAACCCGTCACAATCATCGCATGCCAATGTCAGCCGTTTTGCTGCGAGGCGATTGCTGTAGCTTTTGCCGTTGAGCGTTTGCGGGATATCGTTGAGGTCGGTCAGATCCGTGATCGCAAAGCCTTCCGCCCGCGCTACGCCCATAAGCGCCATCGAAATGGCCAACACCCACACAGTCAGTCGGATCATATCATTCGCCTCACATCACGCGGCCAAAGCGGCTTCAACCTGATCCACCGCCAGGGCCAGTTTCTCGTCGATTATGTGCAGATACTGCGTCCAATCGTCAAAATGATGAAGATCGGCGGCTCCGTCTGAGATGCCGCGCAGGCCGATGAGCGGGACGTCAAATGCCATGCATGCTCGCTTGATTGCGAATGTCTCCATATCCACCAAATCCGCGTCGATATCCGCATAGGCATCACCCGAGACGATGTTTGCGCCGGTGGACAGGCGCTTGGCGGGCGGGCCACTTTCGATTGTCATCAGCGGCAGATCGCGGGGCAAATCGAGGAATGGCGTCTTGCCCTTCTCAAAACCCAGCAGCGAAGCGTCGATGTCGCGGTAGCTGACGCTGGCGACCTGATACACCTCGGCCTGCTCAAGCGTGTTGGACCCGGCGGAACCGAGCGTGACAACAACATTCGGCTTGTTCGCAGCGAGCGCCTTGGTGACGTTCACCGCCGCCTCAACTGGCCCCACACCACACATCAGCGGTGTAAACCTCGACTTCAGATGCGGACCATATTCAGCATCGGCCGCCATGACGTAGACAATGCGTTTTGAGCCGATGGTCTTGATCATGGCGATGCCACTCTTTTTTTGTTGCGCGGCGCATAGCCGATCAAATGCGGGCGATCAATTCATCAGCCACAGCGTGGCGTTCAGCAATGCCGCAAAGCTGATCCACGCCAGGTAGGGCAGCATGAGCAGCGCCGTGTTGCGATCCGGCTTCCAAGTCAGGCGCACAAACACCGTGGTCAGACCGATCATGCCTGCGATGACAAAGAGCGCGAGCCCCTTTTGTTGAAGCCCGAAGAAGATCGGCGACCAGGTCAGGTTGAGCGCAAATTGGCCAAACCAGATCTGCATCGCCAACCCCTTGTAGCCCTTCAGCCACGTGCGCCAACCGGCAATCGCGACCATCGCATAAAGCAAAGTCCAAACCGGCCCAAACAGCCAGTTGGGCGGATTGAAGAACGGCTTATTGAGGTTGGCATACCATTCGCCCGGCGGCGTCGACGCGCCGACAAGCGCACCGAGCCCCATCGTGAAAAAGAGAAAGATCGCAAGCAGGATCCATTTGTTGAGCAGGGATGTGTTGTCGCGTGCGCGTTCACCAATCAACGCTTCAGTTTCGGTCTTTGCGGCCATGGTCAAATGAACTCCGGCTTAGGGTGTTGGGCCCAGTCACTCCATCACGTGGGGCTGAGCGCACGCCACGGCAAGGCATTATGGGGGAAGAAGCGTGAAAAGGCTTCAAGAATACCCATGAGTGCTGCGACAACCAGCGTCGCGACCACAGCCAACGCGGATGCTTCCGCACCCAGCCCCGCATCTTCCAAGTTAAGCAACGCCACACCCAGCGTTTCGGTGCCAGCAGACCACAGAAGTGCCGATATGGTCAGCTCGTTGAACGCGAGCAGGAATGCCATCACAGCGCCGGCGATGACCGACGGCATCACCAGCGGTCCGATGACCTTGCGCAAACGTGCACCAATTCCGGCGCCGTCAATCAGCGCTGCTTCTTCAACCTCACGGTCCAGCGACGAAACCGCCGCGATGACAGGCTTGATCGCGATTGCAAGAAAAGACGCGAGATAGGCGAAAACAATGATCCAGCCCGTGCCGTAGAGCGAAATCCCAATGACCGGGAGCGGGCGCACGAACAACAAAATGCACGCGATGGCGACCACAACACCGGGAAGCGCGTAAGGTACTTCAATCATCGTCAGTGCCGCTGCGCGAAAGCGCATCAATCGCCGGTCCAGAACATAGGCGATGAGCAATGACAGAAGTGCCAGAATGAGAGCGGCGGAGCCAGCATATGTCAAAGAGTTTGCAAATGCGCGTCGCACCAGCGCTTGCCGCCACAGCACCTCGCTGAACTGGGCGAATGTGAGCGTCTCAAAATTGAGCGTCACGCCATAGGCCGGGACTAGCGACGTGGCGAGCAGGGACAATATCGGCAAGATGACGACCAGCGCGAAAAACGCCCAGAGCAAAATCTCAATCGCGACAACGCGTGGGCCATTGGGAACGAAGGGCTCCATGGTTCCGCCGCCGTCTACCCGAATATCGCGGCGCGTCATGAGCCACGCAGACGCTATGACCGCAGTGCCTGCGATGGCAGCGATGATCAACGACACGAACGCTGCGTTGTTGATGCCGCCCTGCCCAAAGCTCGCCAACTCGCGGAACACAAGCGTCGGCAATGTGATGTAGCCGACGGGCAAGCCGAGCAGCGCGGGGATACCAAAGTTTCCGATACCGGCGACGAAGCAAAGCAAAAACGCGGAAAGTAGATGAAGGCGGATAACCGGGAGCACGATGCTCGTGATGAGGGTGCGTGAAGTTGCGCCATCCAGCATCGCCGCCTCGATCAAGCTGGCGGGCACGCGCGAAAGGCCAACCGCAATCGTGATGGCGACCAACGGAGCGTGGTGCAGCCCCATGACGAAAACAATGCCGCCAAAGCCGAGCATGGGGTTTTGCGTGCCAAGCGGCGGCGCAAGGCCTATATTGTTGAGGATTGGGGACGACGGTCCGGCGAGTGTCTTGAAAGCCAAAGCCGACACTTGCGGCGCAATCATCAGCGAAAGCACGAACAGCCATGCCAACGCCCTACCCGAGCGCAGCGGCAAACAAGCGAGCGCAATGGCAACGCCGACACCAACCACCATGGCGAAAATGGTAGATGCCAAGGCGACGGACAGCGTGTTGCCTGTGGCGCGCATAATTGTGGGCGACGTCAGCAGATCCCAAGCTTCGGTCCCGCCGGGCTGTAGTACCCGTGCCGCCGATATCAGCAATTGTGACAGTGGTAGGACACTCAAGACCGCGATCACAATGATCATGGCGACGGCCAGCGCGCCGCCTTCATTATCGGACCAAGTGTCGTTCGCCCGCCGCCAGAACATGGATTTCGGGCGACGGGAGGTTTGTTCTGCGATGGTTGCGGTCATGTCAGACCGGCATCAACGCTGATCAGTTTTGGCCAAAGATGTCAGCGAAACGTTCCTTGTTTGCGTCAGATGCTGCCAACGCTGCCGCAGCATCGAACGACATGACGGTCACTTCGGAAAGGGCCGGAAAGCCCTCCGGCGGTGTAACGTCTGGATGGGCTGGCATGTAGCCTTGCGAGGCAGCCAACTCCTGGCCTTCCTTGGAAATCAGGAAGTCGATGAACGCCTTGGCAGCTTCCTCGTTCTGCGTGTTTTCAAGGATGGCAACCGGCTCAGAGATTGCGGAAACGCCCTCGGCAGGAAACACAAAATCAACCGGCGCGCCTTTGGCTTTTTCGCGGATCGGCAGAAAGTCGACGACCATTCCGTACATTTTTTCGCCGCCAGCAACTGCCCTCAAGACGCCACCATTACCGCCTGAGGCCTGCGCATCATTGGCTGCCAATTGCTCGTAATAACTCCAACCATCTTCAAGGTTAGAAGTGAGCGTGGCCGTGTGGATCAAAGCGGCGCCAGATGTCAGCGGCGATGGCATTGCGATTTGTCCCTTGGCCTCGTCCTTCAACAGATCCATCCAAGAGCCGGGAACCATTGGCGCGTTCGTGTTGTAGATAATGCCAGTTGTGATGAGCTTTGTTGGGAACCACATGCGCTCGGCATCTTGTATACCGGCGTCATAGGCGGACACATCGGCAACTGGGTGTGCTTTGAGCAACCCGTCTGCAGCCATGCCTTCCATGGTCACATTGTCGGCAATAAGCAGCACATCGGCAGGTGAGTTTCCGGCCTCCAGTTCCGTGCGCAAACGCGCCATAATCTTTGTCGTGCCGTCGCGCACGAATGTCATCTCGACATCGGGATGTTTGGCCATGAAGGCATCGATTGTTGCCTGCGCATCATTGTTCGGCTGCGAGGTGTAAAGTGTCAGCGTGCCGGAAACGGCGAAGGCGGATGTGGTCGCTGCAAGCGTGGCAGCAACAGCGAGAAGTGTTTTGGCAAGAGTACGCATCAGTGGCTCCAACTGCGTTTTCGGTTTTGGAAGAACACGACGGGCTTAGGTGCGGTGCTTAACTTTCGTATGACAGCGAAGTGATCAACCAGCCTTTTGCATCACCGCAAAGAAGAAACCGTCCGTTCCGGTGGCCCTCGGTGTAAGCGTTATGCACTTCAGGTCTGCCGACCACGGTTGTGGTTTGTCGAAGCCGAAGAGGTCCTGCCAGACTTCGCCTGCTGACAAAAGCTCCCACCCGTCGTGCCGGTCGCCGAAGGCATAGACCTGTTCTTCGTTTTCGGCCTGATAGACCGAGCAGGTGATGTAGCACAGGAAGCCGCCGGGCTTCACATGGCTTGCTGCGGTGTCGAGGATGGCGGACTGTTCGGCGCAACGCTGTTCGAGCGCTTTTTCCGTCAGTTTCCACTTGGCGTCCGGGTGACGCCGCCACGTGCCGGAACCGGTGCATGGCGCGTCGACAACAACGCGGTCAAATCGTCCAGTCAGGCCGCTGAGGTCGGCATCGGCGGCGTGCACTTGCACATTGCGTGTGCCTGCGCGCTTCAAGCGCTCGAAAATGGGCGCAAGCCGCTGCTTGTTATTGTCATAAGCGTGAACTTGGCCCTTGTTTTCCATCGATGCTGCGAGCGCAAGCGTCTTGCCCCCCGCACCGGCACAGAGGTCAAACACCTGTTCGCCAGCTTGCGGGAAAACGAGGTCAGCGACGATTTGCGAGCCTTCGTCCTGCACCTCGAACCAACCCTTTTGGAAAGCTGGTTCGGCTTGCACATTTGGCAGGCGCCCTGCCCGTTTGGGCGCTGCTATGCGGATGCCTTGGCGCGCGATGGCCGTAGGCTTCGCGCCGGTCTTCTCCAGCGCTTTGAGAACCTTTTCGCGATCCGCCTTCAGTGTGTTCACGCGCAGATCAAGCGGCGGGCGGTTGGTGAAGGCTTTGGCCTCTTCAATCCAGTCATCCTCAAACGCTTCTTGCAGCGCATCTGCGCACCATGGCGGCACATCGGCTTCGACCCATGGGTCGGCCAATGTGAAATCACGAGCCGCGGCTGCCTCCAACGCATCCATGGGGATGGGCGGCGCAAACTTGTCGTCGGTCAATTCTCCGAAGATTTTGTCCAGAGGCATCGACCAAGAGTGCGCCAGCGCGCCAAACACCAGCGAGGCCGGATCATCGTCATCCATACGAAACGCGAGAGACGCCTGCCGGCGCATGATGTCGTAGACCAGATTGCCAATGGCAGCACGGTCGCCAGAGCCTGCAAAGCGGTGTGACTTGCCCCAATCAGCAAGCGCCACCGAGAGGGGACGGTTGTGTTGTTCGATGTCGGCCAAGACTTCAATGGCCGCGGAGAGACGTCCGCCAAGGCGCATGATCGGTGTACCCGTCAGTGAATGATTGGCGGTGACTAGCGGCGCATATAGTTGTTCGCAAGTGGCGACCTTCAAACCGAAACCACATGGTTTATACGACGGAGAAAGCTGAGCGCCAAACCATGATCCTCACCATTGCTGTTTCCGGTTACAGATCGCTACGTGACCTCGTCCTTCCGCTTGAGCGGCTGACGGTGATTACCGGCGCCAATGGTTCGGGCAAGTCCAGCCTTTATCGATCCATCCGTCTGTTGTCTCGCATCGCACGAGGCGACGCCGTTGCCGCAATCGCACAAGAGGGTGGCCTGCAATCAACGCTTTGGGCTGGGCCGGAGCAATTCTCGCGCGCCATGAAGCGCGGGGAGATGCCGGTGCAAGGCACAGTTCGACAAGGCCCTGTCAGTCTGAAGCTGGGCTTTGCTGACGAAGACTATGGTTACGCCATCGACCTCGGCCTGCCGGTCAATGGTGGGCGGATGTTTGGGCGTGACCCTGAGATCAAATGCGAAGCGCTATGGATCGGAGAAAGGCTCAGGCGCAGCAATGCTATCGCCACACGCAACGGCCCGCTGGTGCAGGTCATAGATGAAACGGGGACGCGCAAGATCACTATGAAGTCCCTTGCGCCTTTCGACAGCATGATGACGCATGCGGCTAATCCGAGCGAGGCGATTGAGTTGCTGGAGCTTCGTGAGCGCATGCGCCGCTGGCGCTTCTACGATGCACTTCGCACCGACAGCACAGCACCAGCCCGCCAGAGCCAAGTTGGAACACGCACCATGTCGCTTGCTTCTGACGGTGCTGATTTGGCAGCTGCGATCCAGACCATCATGGAGATCGGCGACCGGCGGGCGTTCAGTGATGCCGTGGACGACGCGTTTCCGGGCAGTTCGGCTGAGATCATCGACAATGACGGACGCTTCGAATTGCTGATGATCCAGCGCGGAATGTTGCGGCCACTGCGCGCCAACGAACTGTCGGATGGGACCTTACGCTACCTGCTGCTGGCCACAGCGTTGTTGTCACCGAGGCCGCCGCCGATCCTTGTTCTTAACGAGCCGGAAACGAGCCTTCACCCCAGCCTGTTGGAGCCATTGGCTCGGCTGATCGAGCGGGCAGCGCGCGACACGCAGATCATGGTGGTCTCGCATGCCGGTGTACTGGTTGATGCCTTAGCGGCAGCGCCCAACAGCGTCTGTCACGCGTTGCAAAAGGAACTTGGTGAAACCGTCGTCGACGGCCACGAACAGCAAAGTTGGGCCTGGCCGAAGCGCTGATGTCGATGTGTCGGAAAAGACAAAGCCGCGGGGATGCCCGCGGCTTTGCAATGTCTAGCCGGAATTGGCGGTCAGTTGATCAGTTCACCGTCAGGTCGAACCGATCAGCATGCATAACCTTGGCCCATGCGTTTGCGAAGTCGTGCACGAAGGTCTCACCCGCATCGTCCTGCGCATACATTTCGGCATAAGCGCGCAGGATTGAGTTTGAGCCGAAGACGAGATCGGTACGCGTTGCCGTCCATTTCACGTCGCCCGTGGTGCGGTCCTTGATTTCGTAGGTACCGCCTTTAACCGGCTTCCACTCATTGCCCATGTCGGTCAGATTGACGAAGAAGTCGTTCGTCAGCTGGCCGGGACGGTCGGTGAAGACGCCGTGTTTGGTACCGCCATAGTTGGCGTCGAGCGCACGCATGCCGCCGATCAAAACCGACATTTCAGGCCCGGTTAGGCCTATCAACTGCGCGCGATCAAGCAACATCTCTTCCGGTTCGGCGACGTATTTGGATTTTTCCCAATTGCGGAAACCATCGGCCAGCGGCTCCAGATACTCAAAGGAATCAGCGTCCGTCATGTCGTCGGTTGCATCACCACGGCCCGGCTCAAACGGAACTGAAATGTCGTAGCCGGCAGCCCTTGCGGCCTGCTCAACACCGACATTGCCAGCCAGCACGATGACGTCGGCAATTGATGCGCCCGCTTCAGCCGCGATTGGTTCAAGGGTGGATAGAACACGCGCCAAGCGGTCAGGCTCGTTGCCTTCCCAGTCTTTTTGTGGCGCGAGACGAATGCGTGCACCATTGGCACCACCGCGCT
>JBCBHR010000057.1:0-8671 GCA_038525365.1 Pseudomonadota bacterium
CTTCCTCTCAGCATTGGTCGATGAGGAAGAAAAACTGAGTGCCGACGAGGCGGGCTCCGCCGAACGTGCCGAGCAATTGGAGCGGGCTCGTCAGGTCGCAGCCGCACAGTTGGCGACCAGCGAGGCAGAACTTGCCCGCATTACCGAGTTGCGCGCCGAAACATTGGCGCTGCGCACCCAGCTTGATCGCCGCATCCGTGAAACCAGCGACCGCAAGACACGTCTCGAAGCCCAACACGAGGCGACAAGCGCCGATCTGGCAACGCTTAAATCCCAGATCGCAAGCCTGCCTGACCCGGAGGCAAAGAAGCAGGCTGTGGACTTGGCGGATGCCAAGCTGACAGAGGCCGAACACGTTGCGCGCGAAGCAGAGGCAGCGACACTTGCCGCGCGCGATGCCGAAAAAAGCTTGCGGCCCGTACTCGCGCAGGCCCGTGATGTGGTCAACGCGCTGGAAGCCGAAGCCCGCACCATCGCCAAGCTGTTGAATGTGGACGCCGCCGACCTGTTTGCGCCGGTGGTCGAACAGGTCAAAGTCGAGCGCGGTTATGAGACGGCGCTTGGTGCGGCGCTCGGCGATGATCTTGATGTGCCCACGGATGCTGCGGCGCCCGTTCATTGGTCGGCAAGCGCGCCAAAGGCAAACGATCCGAAGCTTCCGGGTGGTGCCATCCCCCTCTCCGGTTTCGTGCGCGGTGCCGACGCGCTCGCGCGGCGCCTTGCGCAAATTGGCGTGGTTGAGGATGCCGCTGTCGGCGCGCGTCTTGCCGACGGTCTTGCGCCCGGCCAGCGGCTCGTCACCAAAGGCGGTGCCGTATGGCGTTGGGACGGATATCGAGCCGCCGCCGACGCGCCGTCTGCCGCCGCAATGCGACTTGCTCAGAAGAACCGATTGGCTGAACTTGACGCCGAGATCGTGTCAGCCACCAAAGCCAAGACGGATGCGGAAAACGCCGTCGCGGCAGCCGAAACCGCGACACGCGATGCCCAAAAGGGTGAAGGTGATGCCCGGCAGGCCGTGCGTGACGCTCAGGCCGCCGCGCGCACGGCACGCGAAGACCTCGCCGCCGCCGAGCGCGCAACCGGCGATCTGTCCCGCCGCCGCGCAGTGCTGGAAGAAACAGCCCAGCGGGTCCTCGCCGACATCAAGGAAGCCTCAGGCATTTTGGCGGAAGCGCAGGGTGCACTTGCCGCAGAGCCAGACCCTCAGGCGCATGACGAGCAATTGCAGCAGGCTCAAACCACCGTCGCTCAGCATCGCGCTGCTGCCGCCGAAGCGCGCGCAGAGCACGAAGGCATGGCGCGCGAACGCACACAGTGCCAGCAGCGTCTGGAAACCATTGCGCGCGAACGCGCCAATTGGGTCAAGCGCGCCGAAAACGCCGCCACCCAAATCGAGACGCTGACCAACCGTCGCGCAGAAACCGCTCAAGCACTTGAAGCGATTTCCGGGACGCCGGAAGACTTCGATCTAAAGCGCCGCGATTTGAACCGCGAAATTGACAAGGCCGAGGCCGCCCGCCGCGAAGCCGCCGACGCATTGGCGACTGCCGAAACCAAATCCCGCGACGCCGACAAGGCCGCAAACGAAGCCGTGACGTCCTTGGCGGAAACCCGTGAAGGCCGCGCCCGTGCGGAAGAACGCTTGGCCGCGTTGTCCGCACGACGCGAAGACATTGAAAGCCGCATTTCCGAGGCGCTGCAATGTCAGCCGCATCAGGCATTCAGCAAGACCGGTTTGGCGACCGATGACGAGCTGCCAGCCATCGAACCAACCGAAAAACGCCTTGAGCGCTTGAAAATCGACCGCGAGCGGCTCGGCGCTGTCAATCTGCGGGCCGAAGAAGAGCAGTCGGAGTTGGTCACGCGTCTGGAGATGCTGACCTCGGAACGCGATGATGTCATCAATGCAATTGCCGAATTGCGCACCGGCATCGCGGCGCTAAACAAGGAAGGCCGTGAACGGCTTTTGTCGGCTTTCGATGAAGTTCAGGCGCATTTCACCAAACTCTTCACGCATCTTTTTGGCGGCGGCACGGCAGAGCTGCAGTTGATCGAAAGCGACGATCCGCTCGATGCTGGTCTGGAGATCATCGCCCGTCCGCCCGGCAAAAAGCCGCAGACCATGACGCTTCTCTCAGGTGGCGAGCAGGCATTGACGGCCATGGCACTGATTTTCGCGGTGTTCCTCACCAATCCCGCGCCGATCTGCGTACTCGACGAGGTGGACGCACCGTTGGACGACCACAATGTCGAGCGCTTCTGCGACCTGATGGATGAGATGACGCGCCAGACCGAGACACGCTTCGTCATCGTCACGCACAACCCCATCACCATGGCCCGCATGGACCGGCTGTTCGGCGTCACCATGGCTGAGCAGGGCGTGTCGCAGCTGGTCTCCGTCGATCTACAACGTGCCGAAGCTTTGCGGGAGGCCAGCTAGCCGGAACCTGAGCGCGGTTTGTCTGTTCGCATGCGCAATATTTCCCATGGCCTGCCAACGCCTTGGCCGATAATGTCGCGTGCGACGGAGGGAGCCTTCTTTGCTCGATCAGCCAGAAAAAAGCGTATTTGCGTTCGGACGCGGCAAGGCCGATCCGGCGGTCGATGAGACGTCGCGCCTTGGCGGCAAGGGGGCAAACCTTGCCGAGATGAGCCGCATCGGCCTGCCCGTGCCGCCGGGCTTTACGATCTCCACCGACATGTGCCGCGCTTATCTGGAAAGCGGACGCCGCTTGCCGCCCGGCCTGAAAGAACAAGTCGAGACCGCCATGGCCGCGCTTGAAAAGGTCACCAAGCAGAAACTCGGGTGCCTGAAGAACCCATTGTTGGTGTCGGTGCGTTCCGGCGCTCAAGTGTCCATGCCCGGCATGATGGACACGGTCCTCAACCTTGGCCTCAACGACGAGACGGTCGAAGCGCTCGCCAAACGCACCAAGGACCCGCGCTTTGCCTACGACACCTATCGTCGCTTCATCCAGATGTATGCGACCGTCGTGATCGGCGTCCCACACGAACTCTTCGAGGAGCGCCTTGAGGGTGCCCGTGATCTGGCTGGCGTCGAACGCGACGATGAACTTGATGTCGAGGCGCTGAAAAAGCTGATCATCGGTTACCTGATCGACATTGAAGCGGACATGGACGATCCGTTTCCCCAGGACCCGCAAGAGCAATTGTGGGGCGCGATCAAGGCTGTGTTTTCAAGCTGGAAGAACCCTCGCGCCGTCACCTACCGTGCCTTGCACGGCATCCCCGATGAGTGGGGCACCGCGGTTACCGTGCAGATGATGGTTTTTGGAAACTCGGGGCCAGAATCAGCGACCGGCGTTGCCTTCACGCGCGATCCATCAACCGGCGAGCGTCGGTTCTTCGGCGAGTATCTGCTCAACGCGCAGGGCGAAGATATTGTTGCCGGAACGCGCACCCCTGATCCGTTGCAACCTGATCCCGCGCGCAAGCGCAAGTCCATGCGTGAAAAGCTGCCGCACTCGTTCAGTCAGTTGCAGCAATTGGCGTCGATGCTGGAATCCCATTTCGGCGACATGCAGGACATCGAGTTCACCATAGACAATGGCTCGCTGTGGATCCTGCAAACCCGCAGTGGCAAACGCACGATCAATGCAGGCATTCGCATCGCCGTTGAGCTTGCCAAGGAGAAGGTCATCTCAAAGGCCGAGGCGGTGTTGCGCATTGATCCCGCTTCCGTCGATCAGTTGATACACCCGATGATTGATCCCGATGCGGCGCGAAAAAAGCTCTCAGCAGGGCTGCCCGCATCGCCGGGCGCGGCAACCGGCGCGGTGGTGCTGACATCTGATGCGGCGGTGGAAGCGGCAGCTGAGGGCCGAAAAGTCATTCTCGTGCGCCCCGAAACAAGCCCGGACGACATCCACGGCATGGCCGCCGCCGAAGGCATTGTCACCTCACGCGGTGGCATGACTTCGCACGCCGCCGTTGTCGCGCGAGGCATGGGCAAACCATGCATCACAAGCGCGTCCGGCCTTCACATTGATCGCTCAAAAGGCGTCGCCCGTTTTGGACGCATGGTGGTGCATGAGGGCGAGTTGATCACGCTTGATGGCTCATCGGGTGAGGTGTTGCTCGGCAATGTGCCCAAAGTTCAGCGGGAGGTCTCCGGCGATTTTGCAACGCTGATGGACTGGGCCGATGATGTCCGCCGCATGCGTGTGCGCGCCAACGCCGACAGCGCCGAAGACGCCGCGATTGCGCGTTCCTTCGGTGCGCAAGGCATCGGTCTTTGCCGGACCGAGAACATGTTTTCCAACGCCGACGCTCTGCATCTGATGCGCATGGTGATCATGTCCGAAAGCGAGCGCGACCGGCGCAATTTGCTCGACAGGCTTTACGCCATGCAGCGCGATGCCTTCGTGGAGCTGTTTGTCAAAATGCCAGGACAGCCGGTCTGTTTGCGCTTGCTGGACCCGCCGCTGGAAGAGTTCCTTCCGCATGATGTGCCGCGCCAGGAGGCTTTTGCAAAAGCGATCAAACGTCCGGTCCAAGATGTTCACCTGCGCTTGGAGCAGTTGCGTGAGATCAATCCGATGTTGGGCAACCGGGGTGCGCGGCTTGCGATTTGCTATCCCGAAATTGCCGAGATGCAGACCCGCGCCATCATTGAAGCCGCAATTGAAGCGGGCAAGGCGAGCGGCGCCCCCATTGTGCCGGAAATCGTGGTGCCGCTGGTCTCATATTATCAGGAACTGCGCCATTTGCGCGAAACGCTCGATGCGTCTGCGCAGGAAACCATGCGCGCCCACAAGGCCGACATTCGCTATCTGATCGGCTGTATTGTGGAGGTGCCGCGTGCGGCAATCCGGGCCGACCTGATCGCGGATGCGGCGGACTTTTTCTCGTTTGGCACAAATGATTTGACCCAGACCACACTTGGCATCTCGCGCGATGATGCGTCCCAATTTCTGTCGCGGTATCTGGAGTTGGGTATCATAGAACACGACCCATTTATAACCGTTGACCGGGAAGGTGTTGGCGATGTGATCAAACAGGCGATCGCCAAAGGCCGCGCGACCAAGCCAGACCTTCTGCTTGGCGTGACGGGTGAACACGGTGGCGACCCGGCTTCAATCGCTTTCTTTGAAGAGACCGGCATCGACTACGTGTCCTGTTCGCCATACCGCATTCCGGTGGCCCGACTTGCGGCCGCACAGGCGGCAGTGCGCGCCGAGCGGACAGCAAAAGCGGCTGCAAAGGCCTGATGCGTACGGTTCGAAATTTGCCTGCCCGCCGCGAATCCGTGGTTGCCAATTGGGCGCTCAGATTTGCTATCTTCACGGTCTTTTTCGCCGCCGCGGGCATCGTCGCCCATCGCATCGATTTGGTGTCGACGAATGACTTTCAGTCGCTGATCGTCGCTACAATTGGCGCCACCGGCGTGACGCTTTTGTTGATCGTGCTCGGGCTTGCCGGGCTTTGGGTGCATGGCACAAAGGGTGGGCGCAGGCTCATTGCCGCAATCGTCTGGATAGCGTTCGTCGCGGGTCCGGTCTGCCTTGCAAGCTACCGCTATGTCACGGCACCAGCCGCGACCGACGTCTCCACAGACTTGATCAACCCGCCAGTGTTTCGAAGTGAGATTGCCGAATATGGGCGCAGCGCCGCTGCGATCGTTGCTGGCGATCTGCCCGACAGCTACGCCGCGTTCACCGGCCGCAGATACAATTCTCCAATCGACACGATTGAAACCGCCGTCGCGTCGGTGGCATCAGGGCAAGGTTGGCGATGGGTCCGAACGCGCGGGCGGATAGGTGCCGACGATGTGCTGACCATGGAGTTTGAGCGCGTGTCGCTCGTGCTTGCACTGCCCAATGACATTCTCGTCCGGCTCACGGATGAGGGCGACACAACCTTTGTGGATGTCCGCTCGCGGTCACGATACTTCAACCATGATCTTGGCTCCAACGCATCTGTCATTCAGGCGTTCTTGAATGCGCTGGATTTCTCGCTGATCGGCGTTGCAGGTCGCTAGGCGCGATCAGGCCAGCGCAAAGTGCCCAGCGATGGCCGGCGGGCCGTCGCATGTGACGATGCCGCGCGCGACCAGATCTTCCAGATGCGCCAGCACAGACAGCGCTGCCGCGCCGTGCAGTCGGGGATCGGTGTCGCGGTAGATTTGGCCAACCATTGTACTGATATCGCGGTCACCCTTGTCGAGCCGTTCAATGATCGCCCGTTCGCGCATTTTGCGGTGCGCCTTGAGGCCACGAAGAAACGCGTCGGGATTGCTCACTGGACCACCATGGCCGGGGAGGTACTGCTGGTGCGAGCGCTTTTCCAACCGTTCAAGCGACGCCATGTAATCGCTCATCGCGCCATCTGGCGGTGCGACGATGGATGTGGCCCATGCCATGACGTGGTCGGCGGAAAACACAATTCCGGTTCCCATAAGCTCAAATGTGAGGTGGTTTGCGGTGTGGCCGGGCGTTTCGATGGTCGCCAATGTCCAGCCATCGCCCTCAACGAGGTCACCGTCTTTCAGTTCCCCGTCTGGCACATGCAGCCGGTCGGCTGCCGCGTCTAACGGATTGATCTCGCCAATATTGAGCGGTCGGGCAGAGCGGTGCATACTGGCGCCGACGATAGGCGCACCGGTCTCATCGCGCAGCCGACGCGCCAGTGGGGAGTGGTCCGCATGCGTGTGGCTGACCACGATCTGCGACACCGGTCGGCCATTGATCGCCGCGAGCAGTGTTTTGAGATGGTTTGCGTCTTCCGGGCCGGGATCAATCACCGCCAAGGTTTCGCGACCGACAATGTAGCTGTTGGTGCCATGAAACGTGAAAGCAGACGGATTGTTGCAGGTGACGCGCAGGACATGTTCAGCGACAGGCACCGCCTCGCCGTGGCGCGGTTCAAACGCCTTGGAAAACCGTGGATTGGTTGACAATGGCGTGTCCTTTCAACGTGCGTCCAACTTGCTGAGCGCAGCGACCGTCGTTATAGCCGCTTTAGACGCCAGTCAAAGGCACACGCTTTCAGGGAACGAATACATGTCACTGTCGACCACCCAACAACCGCTCATTTACGGCGCGCTCGCCGAGACACCAGTGCTGCGTCTAACCGGCTTTCTTCTGCTTGCGCTCGCGGGATCGCTGCTGATTGCCGTGGCGGGGCAGATCAAGGTTCCGTTTTATCCGGTGCCGATGACCATGCAGACGCTGGCTGTGTTCATGATCGCCGCCGCCTACGGCTTGCGTTTGGGTGCGGCGACGGTTGCGCTTTACCTCGCGCAGGGCGCTGTTGGGCTTCCGGTTTTCACCGGAGGCGCGGGGCTTGCCTACATGATGGGCCCGACCGGCGGCTTTCTGGCGGGTTTCCTCGTTGCAGCGATCATCATCGGCTATGCAGTTGATCGTGGTTGGGGCGCAAACGCCTTCAAACTGTTCGGAGCAACCCTGCTTGGCATGATCGTGCTGATGGGCATGGGCTATGCGTGGCTGTCCGGCCTGATTGGCACGGAAAAGGCATGGCAGTTCGGGGTTCAGCCTTTTATGCTTGGTGAACTGACAAAGGTCGTTCTGGCATCAGCACTTATTCCTGCGGCCACGGCTTTGCTCACTCGTAAATAGGCGCACATCTCGCGAAATTCTTGCGGCGCCATCGGTTTTCGAGCCGGTGGCGCTTTTTTGTGCTTGCCGCATTGTGCGCCAAAAGTACAATTTGGCGCAGTGACCTCGCGCCGTGCGCGGGTCTAGGGAGTGTGCATGCAGTCGGCGACCAACTTCATCCTGAACGGCGAAGCGACCAGCGTGGAGGCGCGGCCAGACACAACCGTGCTCGATATGCTGCGCACGAAACTCGACCGAAAAGGCACGAAAGAAGGCTGCGCTGAAGGCGATTGCGGCGCGTGCACGATCCTGTTCAAACGCCACGGCGCAACCACCGCCCACCCCGAACCGGCCAACGCATGCATCATGACGCTGGCACAGGTCGAGGGTGGTGAGATCACCACCGTTGAAGGCGTCGGAAATGGTGTCATGAGCGATTTGCAGGCGCGCATGGCCGAAAACGGTTCCTCGCAGTGTGGCTATTGCACGCCGGGCATCGTCATGGCGCTTTCCGGCCTCCTGATGCGCACGCCCGAGCCGCAAGAAGACGAAATCCACGACGCGCTTGCGGGCAACCTCTGTCGGTGCACGGGCTACAAGCCCATTGTCGACGCCGCGAAAGCAGCAGTTGGCGAGCAGTTGTATGGCACAGCCAAACGCGGCGCAGCATTGCCGTTCAGCGCGTCGGCCAGCGTGGATGGATCAACCGTCATCAGGCCCCACACCGTGGATGAACTGCTTGCCGCCAAGGCAGAGCACCCGGAAGCGGTGCTGCTTGCAGGCGGAACTGACCTCGCAGTCCCTCTGGCCGGGTATGAGGCCGAGTGGCGCGAGATCATAACGACGGGCACAGTTGCCGAACTTCGCGCGCTTCACGCGACCGCTACCGAGTACGAAATTGGCGCGGCCGTCACGTGGGAAGAGCTCATGCATGCGGTGGCCGACGACTATCCGTCCTTTGCAACGCTGATCCGCCGTTTTGGCTCCACGCAAATCCGATCCATGGGCACGGTCGGCGGCAATGTCGGTACGGCAAGCCCGATCGGCGACGGGCCGCCGTCCATGATCGCGTTGGGGTCTACGATCAC
>JBCBHR010000058.1:0-8589 GCA_038525365.1 Pseudomonadota bacterium
CCGCATGTTGAGGTCACCCGACCTTCGGGCACGACCTTTGAATATCAGGTTGGCGGTGTGGCATTCGAGGCGTTGGCAGGCGTCAACTACAAGCTTACCGAACGGCTTTCGGTCTTCACCGAGTATCAGTTCAACTACTCGATCAATGATCTGGAAATCGACAGCGGCTCACGCCTGAAGACAAACATCGTGACGAACGCCATCGTCGCGGGTGTGTCTGTCCACTTCTGACGCAGCCGCGCGCAGCAACGCACTGCACTTTTTCCGAAAAACTATTCGGCTGCCTGCAGCAAGTCGTCGAGGCTGGTGCGCTCGTCATGCTGTGATTTGCGCTTCAACTCATGGGAGTGCGGCACACCTTCGGGCTTGTCGCCACCATAGACCCAGTTGAGCAGTTCGACGGTGTGGACAATCGGGATACCGGTGCCCATCGCGATCTGTGTGATGCAGCCAATATTGCCGGCGGCGATCAGATCCGGCTGCGTGGCCTCGATGTTGCGTACCTTGCGGTCTTTCAGTTTCGCAGAGATTTCCGGCTGCATGATGTTGTAGGTGCCCGCTGAACCGCAGCACAGATGGCTCTCGGCCGGTGTGCGCACCTCAAATCCGGCGGCGACGAGCAATTTCTTCGGCGCTTCGGTGATCTTTTGGCCGTGCTGCATGGAACAGGCCGAGTGATAGGCCACCACGAGGCCCGGCTCGACATCGGGTGTCGGCATCTCGATTGATGACAGATATTCGGTGATGTCCTTGGCAATCGCGGAGACGTGCGCTGCCTTTTCGGCATACTCAGGATCAAGCCGCAGCATGTGGCCATAGTCCTTGATGGTCGTGCCGCAGCCGGACGCGGTGATTATGATGGCATCCAGGCCGCCATTGTCGATCTCGCGATACCACGCATCCACGTTCCGGCGGGCGTCATCGAGCGCTTGTTCTTCGCGGCCCATGTGATGGACTAGCGCGCCGCAGCAGCCCTCGCCTTTTGGCACGACAACCTCAACGCCGATGCGGTTCAAAAGCTTGATCGTCGCTTCATTGATACCGGGTTTTAGTGCAGGCTGCGCACAACCGGTCAGGATTGCAACGCGTCCTCGCTTCGGCGCGACTTCGGGCACATGTGCGCCGGGGTCGGAATAGATCGAACGACCGGGAATGGTTTTCGGCGCCAGTTCCAGCATCGCGCCAAAGCTCTTCAGGGGTGTGATGCGTTTGAGGATGCCAGCAAACGGACGGCCCATCTTTGCAGCGACCAGCGAAAGCCGGAAGCGGTTCGGATAAGGCAGCACCATCGCCAGAATGTTGCGCGTCAGGCGGTTGAAGAACGGACGCTTGTAGGTTTCCTCGATGTGCGCACGGGCGTGATCCACCAGATGCATATAATGCACGCCCGAAGGACATGTCGTCATGCAGGCCAAGCAAGACAGGCAGCGATCAATGTGTGTGACCGTCTTCTCATCGGCTGGGCGATCATTCTCCAGCATGTCCTTGATCAGGTAAATCCGGCCGCGCGGCGAATCCAGTTCGTTGCCGAGCGTCACATAAGTTGGGCATGTCGCCGTGCAGAAGCCGCAATGGACGCAAGAGCGCAGGATGCTCTCCGAAAGGGCGACGCCGGGGTCTTCCAACTGTTGCGGTGTGAAATTGGTTTGCATAAAAGCACCTGTTTTCCTGGTTAAAACAGCCAGGGCTGTGTGTCTTCGAGCGCTATGAGATGAGACAACGGCGCGGGTCTTTGGGGATCGCTCATATCAACTGCCAATGCCTTCACGCCGCCTGGCTTGCGGCGGCGCCTGCGCTGAACATGGGTGATACGAATACGCCGGAGGGATCCATGGAGGCGCGCACCCGTTCCGACAGCGCCTGCACTGCCGCCGATTTCGGATGCAGGATGGTCGTCGTGCTCGATGCGGGTCCACGGCGGGCCAGCGTTGCGTAGCCTTCCTTATCGCCTGCGATCTTGCGCACCAACGAGGCGTGATCTTCGTCACCGGCCATTTCAAACCAGACGAGCCCGCCCTGCCAATCGGCAAACCAGTCACCGCCGACTTCGCTGGCGATGGCGTGCGCGGCGGCTGCGCCATTTGATGGTGGCACGGAAATTTTCCAAAGCGGACGCGCGGTGTTGTGCGCAAGTGGCGCGACATCGCGGAGCGCGGCCCACAACAGTTTCGATGCCGCGTCGTCGATCACCGAGATATCAAGATCAGATGACAACAAACCGATGAGCCGGTCAGTACGATCCTTCACACTCTCTTCAAGACCTTCGAGACGGAGAACAACAGCAGCTTTTCCAGAAAGATCGCCGGACAGCGCGCGGCTTGAGACAGTTTCATTGAGATAGGCCGCACCGGTGACATCGGCGCTCGTGCCCATTGCATCAGACATCACTCGCGTGCCCTGCGCTGCGTCCACGCCGTGCACGACCAGTGTCGCCTCGCACTCGGGCAACGGGAGCACCTTGAAGGACACTTCGGTCAGGAAACCAAGCGAACCCCAGGAACCAGCCAACAGTTTCACGAGATCGAGGCCGGTGACGTTTTTCATCACTTGACCGCCATTTTTGATGATCTCGCCACGACCGTTGACGAAGCGTACGCCCAATAGGCTGTCGCGCGCCGCACCGGCCACGTAACGCCGAGGGCCGGACTGGTTGACGGCAGCAATACCGCCAAGTGTCTGTGGCGCGTTTGTGCCGAAGACCTTGCCAAGCGCGCCGGGCTCAAACGAAAGCATCTGGCGGTTCTCTGCCAAAACCGCCTCGATTTCCGTCATGCTCGTACCAGCACGCGCCGTCAAAACGAGCTCTGCTGGGGTATATGCCAAAATCCCGGTGATGCCGGTCGAGGTCAGCATTGGCGCGCCGCTCGCTTCGATACCCTTGGAGCCGGAGCCGGTGATCTGGAGCTGTCCGCCATTGCGGGCGACGCCAGCAACGATCTCGGCTGCTTGCGCCTCGGATTCAGGGGCGAGGATATCCATTACGCAGCAACCTTGGACGCTTCGCGACCGGGCAGGTCGAGCGGAAACACCTTGGACGGGTTCATCAGCCAGTTCGGATCAAACGCAGCGCGCACCAGCATCTGCTGGTCGAGGTCAATCTCGTCGAACTGATGCAGCATGAGGTCGCGTTTTTCGATGCCAACGCCATGTTCGCCTGTCAGGCAGCCACCCGCATCGACGCAGAGCTTAAGGATGTCCATGCCAGCCGCTTCGGCTTTTATGGCCTCTTCGGGATTGTTGACATCATAAAGGATCAGCGGGTGCATATTGCCGTCGCCCGCGTGGAACACATTGGCGACGCGAAGGCCGTAGCCATCGACGATTTTGTAGCTTTCGCGCAGGACGTGGGACAGTTGACCAAGGGGCACCGTGCCGTCCATGCAGATGTAATCTGCAACGCGGCCCGTTGCGCCGAAGGCGGATTTGCGGCCCTTCCAGATTTGCGCGGCTTCGGTTGCTGTCTGGCTTTCTTTGACCGACTTCACGTCATGCTTCTTGGCGATCTTGATGATGCGCTTGAGCATGGCGTCCATTTCCGCCTCGGAGCCCTCAACTTCAACGATCAGGAGCGCTTCGACATCCATGGGGTAACCGGCCTTAGCGAATTGCTCGCAGATATCGATGGCAGGCTTGTCCATGAACTCGATGGCGACCGGGATTATGCCAGCGGCGATGATGTCTGTGACACAAGCGCCAGCGACTTCCGGATCATCAAAGCCGAACAACACTGGCCGAGCGCCGGCGGGCTTCGCGATCAGGCGGACCGTGGCTTCGGTGATGATGCCCAACTGGCCTTCGGAACCGCAGAGCAGGCCGACAAGATCGAGGCTTGGCGCATCAAGCGCCTTGCCGCCAAGTTCAATGATTGTGCCGTCTAGCAGCACAAGCTTGATGCCGAGCAGATTGTTGGTCGTCACACCGTATTTCAGACAGTGCGCGCCACCCGAGTTCATGCCGATATTGCCACCAATCGTGCAAGCAAGCTGCGAGGATGGGTCGGGCGCATAGAAGTAGCCCTTGCTGGACACGGCTTCTGAGATGGAAAGATTTGTCGCGCCCGCCTCAACAACGGCGGTGCGATTGTTGAAATCAATGTCGAGGATGCGGGTCAGCTTGGAAACGCCGATGACGACGGCGTCTTCCTGCGGAATTGCACCGCCCGACAGCGACGTCCCAGCGCCGCGCGGCACGACCGGCACGCCCGCCTCGTGGCAAAAGCGCAAAGCGGCGGCCACCTGCTCTGTCGTCTCCGGCAGCACAACGACGAGCGGCAATTTCTTGTACGCGGTGAAGGCATCGGTTTCGAAGGGAACCAACTCTCGCTCATCATCGATGACACATTCATCGGGCATGATGGCGCGAAGGCCCGCGGCGATGGCATCCTTTCGCAACAGGATATCCATATCCGGATCAAAGAACGCAATCTGGCTCATGACCGACCCTCCTCCTAATTGGTCAACTTTTTTTACCTCTTCGGCTTCCACATCTAAATGGGACCAAAGTTTGGGCACGATGCTTCAAAACAGCGCACGGCTCTTCCTTAGAGGGAGAAAGTCCTCTACGTTCTGATCTAGAACAAATTCTGACGCAGTTTGTCAGGTTAGTTTCCAGTCGCAAACTGCGCCTGCATTGGTTCAAACAAACTAGATTGGCAGGCGAATGATGAGCAATTTCGGGGATTTAGAGATTTTTGCAAGGGTGGTGGCAGCGGGCAGCATGTCGGCCGCCGGTCGCGAACTTGGGCTTTCGCCAGCGGTTGTTTCAAAGCGCTTGCGGCGGCTTGAAGATCGTCTTGGCACACGTTTGCTGCAGCGGACTACGCGCCAGATCGCTTTGACCGAGGCCGGCCAAGGATTTTATGAGCGCGTTGTCGCTATTCTGGCCGGGATCGAGGAAGCCGAGTCATTTGTGTCGCGCCGCTCCGCCCTCGCGCGCGGAACATTGAAAGTGTCAGCGCCCACATCGTTTGGCCGGATGCATATCGCACCATACCTCGCCTCCTTCATGGGATCGAACCGTGACCTGACGGTCAACATGCAACTCTCCGATGAGTTGGTGGATATCGTCGGCGAAGGTTTCGACGTGGCGATCCGGATTGGTGAACTGGCCGACTCGTCACTCGTCGCGCGGAAGCTTGCGCCGGTGCGTCGCGTACTTTGCGCAACACCTGCCTACATCGAAGCGCATGGCTCGCCATCTTCACTGTCAGACCTTTCGGAACACAATTGCCTGACCCACTCCACGTCCGATACATGGCGGTTGGAAGGCCCTGAGGGCATGCAGGCGTTCAAGCCGCATGGCACCATGATCTCCAACTCGTCCGAGGTTATCCGGGAAGCAGTCTTAGCCGGTGTTGGCATCTCACTGCGATCGACATGGGACGTTGGTCAGGATCTTGCCGAAGGCAAGCTTGTTCGCATCCTTGATGACTATCAGGGCAGCACAAACACGGGCATCTTTGCGATCTATCCATCGCGGCAATTTTTGCCAGTGAAAGTGCGTCTGTTCATCGACTATCTCGCGGAACTCTTCGGCACCGTTCCCTATTGGGAGCGTGGTGTCGATGCGACATTGCCATCGCCGAAGTCTGTCTCTGAGGACGAGAAAGAGCGCGTGATGAGCTCACAACGCCGCCAAGGCGTGGCGTTTAATGGTTCACGTGGCAATGCTGGGCAAACGACGCGTCCGGGCATGCGCAAGTAAGACGGAAAAAGCAACGTTTGGATCGAGCGCAGCGTCTCACTCGCGTTCGATGTGCTTTTTGCGAATGCGGCGGACGATCATCCAAATTGAGATGATGACGATTGGCACGAGTGCTGCGACCACAAGTTGATACGGCACACCAATGGCTTCTGTGTTCATGCCTTGGATCACATAGGTGATTAGCCCAACGACATAATAGGACACCGCAGCCACTGAGAGGCCTTCAACCGTCTGTTGGAGGCGCAATTGCATCTTGGCGCGCTTGTCCATGGACTGCAGCAGGTTCCGGTTCTGCTTTTCCACTTCCACGTCGATGCGGGTCCGCAGGAGGTTTGCGGTGCGCGCCAGCTTCCGTGAGAGGTTGGCCTGACGCTCTTCAATGGCGCGGCATGTGCGCATGGCCGGCGCCAGACGGCGCTCGAGAAAAAACGCGAAGGTGTCGTAGCCGGGCACAGGTTCCTTTTCGAGGTTTTGCAGCCGGTCATGGACGATATTGTCATAGGCGCGGCTGGCCCCGAACCGGTAGAGGCTCGATGCTGCATCGGCCTCCAGCTCTGCGGCCAGACCTGTCATCTCATCGAGCAGATCCTCCGCACCACCGGGCTCAATGCCGCGCATGCGATTGGTGAGCTCCGTCAGCCGGTCCTCAGCCTGACGCATTTGCGGCGATAGCCGCTGCGCGAGCGGTAGGCCCAGAAGCGCCATGGTGCGGTAGATCTCGATGTCAAAGAGGCGCTGTGCCAGTGATCCCAGTCGCTGCGGCGCCATACCCTTGTCGAAGACGATCATGCGCGTCAGGCCGTCTTGATCCTGGCGGAAATCCGTCGAGATGATTGCCAAGCCGTTGCGTGTGACTGAGCAACACAGTGTCCGCCTGTCGAAATTGGAAAGCTGGGCCTCCCAGTCATCGGTGTATTCAACAATATCGATGCGCACGCCTGAAAGAAGGGAACCCGGCGCTGGAAACGCGTCACCGAACGGATGCCCAGGAACCGGATGGTGGAACGATTTGGCCGGTGGGCCCTCCCAAAGATAGGTGGATGCTTCCGTGTGCCTCTCCCACCAGAGACTGCCCTTGCCGGTCTCAATACGGTGATGGCGCGCGCTGTCTGCTGGTGGCGATGTTCCATGCGAGCGGGACAATTCTGCCAACACCGCCTGATCCACCGAATGGCCCGCTTCGGTGACAAAACAAAGCTTAATCAGCGAACGCGGGCTTTGAATAATGGGCGCGGGCCGGGCGTGGACCTCGCCAAGCGCGAGTGAACGTTCCGCGTGGACCGGAAAACCGAGCACGGCTGAGCCATTGGCCCGCGCGGGACGATTGCCGAGCTTTTCATGCGCTTTTTCGCCATCGACCGTGTCATCGGCGGCGTTATCTGTGCGGGTTAACTCTTTGGCTTCCACTTCGGCGCCCTCGCTTCTACCACTGCACTTAGGACGCATTGCGCCCGCGACCATGTTTCAGGTCGACGATTTGCCGCAAGAGTATGGCCAATGGTCGAAGATGCAAACGGGTAAACAAAATTGACCGGTTTGGGAGCCGCTTGGTAGAGATCGCGCGGGAGAGAACCATGTCAGCGCCGATATTCACACCTGTCAGCCATTCCAAGACGGCGGACGATGTGTGCTCACAAATCGAAACACTGATCCTTGAAGGCGTCTTGCGCGTCGGCGACCGCTTGCCGAGCGAGCGTGAGCTATCCGAACAATTGCAGGTTTCGCGCCCCGTTCTCCGTGACGCTCTCAAAGACTTGGAGGGGCGCGGACTTCTCGAGACCCGCCATGGCGGTGGAACGGTGATCGCGGACATCATCGGCGATGTTTTTTCCAAGACCATGCTGGAATTGATCTCCACGCATCCCAAAGCGACGTCTGATTACTTGGAATACCGACGCGAGGTTGAGGGGATTGCTGCCTATTATGCGGCGCAGCGGGCAACCGGGCATGACCGCGCGATCTTGACAGACATTATCGAACGCATGAAGGCGGCGCACTCAAAGGCTGACTTTCGCGAGGAAGCAGCGCTTGATGTGGAGTTTCACCAAGCAATCTGTGAAAGCGCCCATAACATCTTGCTCTTGCACACGTTGCGGTCATGCTACCGGCTGCTTGCCAATGGCGCGTTCTTTTCCAGGTCACTCGTCTACAGCCATCCCGGCGCGCGCGATGTGCTACTGGGCCAGCACATCGATCTTTATGAAGCGGTGACGACCGGCGATCCGGATGCCGCGCGCGCATGTGCGGAAGCGCACATGCGCTTTGTCGAAGAATGCACGCAAATTGCCGAGAAGGCGCGCGGCTGGGAAACGATATCAGCGCTTCGGCACAGTCAGCGCGAAACGAGCTGACGTTATCTCCGCGCCAAACACGCGATCACATGTTGTTCGGCCAAGGCTGTGACGGCCGCAGGAGGTTGTGTCGCCCAACATTGTTGATGTCTGTCTCGCCCGCAAACCCCATGGTTTTGTCGAGCTCGTTCCGGATGATTTCCAGTGCGTTGGTGACGCCCTTTTCACCGGCAGCGCCAAGACCATAAATGAATGCTCGGCCGATATAGGTGGACTTTGCACCGAGCGCGATGGCCTTAAAGACGTCTTGGCCGGAGCGGATACCGCTGTCCATGTGGATTTCGACCTGATCACCGACCGCATCGACGATAGGGGAAAGCACGTCGATGGACGCAGCGGCACCGTCAAGCTGGCGGCCGCCATGGTTTGAAACGACGATGGCGTCACAGCCGATGGAAGCGGCGATCTTGGCATCATCCACGTCGTTGATACCCTTGAGGATAAGCTTGCCGTCCCATTTGGACTTGATCCACTCTATCGACTCCCAATTGAGCGACGGATCGAATTGCTCGTGCGTCCACTCCGACAGGCTGTT
>JBCBHR010000059.1:0-8454 GCA_038525365.1 Pseudomonadota bacterium
TGAATGCCATGGCGGCAATGAGCGCGCCAAGGGCGCGAAGCATGCGCACCGGCAGTGGCCGGACTTCGGGGACGCCGCTGCCCGGACCTGAACCATCCAACGCAAAACGCGCACGGTTCAGCACGTCATATCCGCCGATGAGCGCGAGCGTTGCGGCAAACGACATCTGAAAGCCGGGGCCAAGAACACTGTCCGGTGACAGGATCATTACCGCCATGGCTGCAAGCGCCAGATTGCGCTTGGTGAGCGCTGCCCGATCAAGGCATAGCGCCGCCAGCATGATGGCCAGCATGATGAATGAACGCTGCGTTGCGACGCTCGCGCCCGCTAAAAACAGGTAGAAGGCAGCGGCCAGCAGCGCGACGCCAGCCGCCAGCTTCTTCACCGGCCACCGCGACGACAAGACCGGATCCAGCGACAGTCCGGCGCGTAACGCAAACATGATGGTGCCCGCGACCAACGCCATGTGCAGGCCAGAGATCGACAGGATATGTGCAAGGCCAGACGCGCGCAGTTGCTCGTTGATGTCTTCGGGTATCGCGCTCTTTTTGCCCGTCACCAAAGCAGCGGCAATGGCAGTCGCCGGGCGATCGGGGTGTATCGCCATGATGTGGTTGGCGAGTTGCACACGCCAGTCCGCCATCGCGCGCGACAGCCCTGCCAGCGACGCACCATCGGCATCCACCAAATCAACCTGTTCCGGCATGCCGTAGCTGAACCCGTTTGCGCCGTAGCCCGCAAAGAATGCGTAAAACGCAAAGTCGTAGCCGCCGGGCAGCATCGGTCCGGACGGTGGGCGCAGTTGGACGACACTGTGAAAGCCGTCGCCAACGCCAATCTCCGGATTGGCCTTTCGGCTCGTCACACGCACGCGGTCTGGCGCGTAACGCAAGTGCGGCCGTTCGGTCTTTATGACATCAAGTGTATAGCGCGCGCTGCCACCCGGCCGCACCTCGATATCGACGACCCGGGCGGTTAGACGCGTTGCCACCTCTGATCCCAACATTGGCGTTGACCGCAAGCCGGTGTGCGTTTGGGCCGCTCCAACGCCGAGCACAGCGATGAGTGCGGCGTTGACACCCCATGCCGCGCGCGCTCGCCGACGAACCAAGATGCGAAGTATTGTGAGAGCCAAGAGCGCGACTGGCACATTGTGGGCCGCTGGCTCCGTCGGAAGCGCAAAGTACGTCGCGATCCCAACCAAAAAGCATAAGGGGACCATGAGAAAGAGCGTGCCATATGCCAGTTCCGTGTCTGCGGCCTCTCGAACCGCTGCGGTAACAGCTACACGCAGACTTCGACCCCGTACGGGCGACCGTATTGCTGTGCTTGGCGCTTCGACTTCGGTCGGCTGCGCGGCGGGTGGTGCCAAAAGCGCATGCAAAGTATCGCCATCGCGCGGCACGGCAAACGCACTTCGCTCGTCCACACCATGCGTGGCCGCCGGTTTGTCCACCGTGCCGAGGTCGCCCGCCAAAACATTTGCCCCTTGCCCTGCCAAAGTATCAGGCCAACGAGCCACTTCGTAAACACGACCTTGGGTGCGCCCTTGTCGTCGGCGGCGCATGTGGTAATCGGCGGGCTCAAATCCTGCCCACCAGACAAAGTCCACCCGCCATGACCGCCGCCACACCCGCCCCTGTCGTTACACGCTTTGCCCCCTCGCCCACCGGCTTCTTGCATATCGGCGGCGCGCGCACGGCACTGTTCAACTGGCTCGTTGCGCGCCAGTCAGATGGCAAAATGCTGCTGCGCATCGAAGACACCGACCGCGCACGGTCCACCCAAGAAGCGGTCGATGCGATCCTCGACGGTTTGTCCTGGATGGGTCTGCAGTGGGATGGCGATCCGATCTCGCAGTTTGAACGCATTGCGCGGCACCGCGAGGTCGCCGAGACACTTCTGGAGCAAGGGGCGGCTTATCGCTGCTACGCGACACCGCAGGAGCTCGAAGCCATGCGAGAGGCCGCAAAGGCCGCAGGTAAACAGCCGCGCTATGACGGACGCTGGCGCGACCGCGATCCGGCGGACGCTCCGCATGGCGTCGAGCCGGTCGTCCGCATCAAATCACCACAGGTCGGTGAGACATTCATCGCCGATGAAGTGCAAGGCACAGTGAAGTTCCCGAACGAAGATCTTGATGACTTCGTTATCCTGCGCTCCGACGGCACGCCCACATACATGCTGGCGGTGGTTGTCGACGACCACGATATGGCCGTCACGCACGTCATTCGTGGCGACGATCATTTGACCAACGCTGCGCGCCAAAAGGTCATCTATGACGCCATGGGCTGGGCAGAGCCTCATTGGGCGCACATTCCGCTGATTCACGGGCCGGACGGCGCAAAGCTGTCAAAGCGTCACGGCGCGCTTGGCGCTGAGGCATACCGCGCCATGGGTTTTCTGCCGCAGGCGCTGCGCAATTATCTTGTGCGCCTCGGCTGGAGCCATGGTGATGACGAGATCATGACGATGGAACAGATGATCGATTGGTTTCGCATCGAAGACGTCAACAAGGGTGCTGCCCGGTTTGACATCGCAAAGCTCGAAGCACTCAATGGACACTACATCCGCGAAGGTTCGGCTGACGACGTTTTGGAAGCAACGCTCTCATTGCTGGATGAGATGCCGGGCGGCGACGCCATCAAGGCTGAACTGTCAGACGAAAAGGTGGCGCAGTTCAAAGCCGCGCTGCCGCCGCTCAAAGAGCGCTCGAAAACACTTGTACAACTCATTCAAAGTGCAGGGTTTATCTTCGCCAGTACTCCCCTTCCAATGGATGAAAAGGCAAGCGGTCTGTTGGACGATGGCGCGCGGGCGAACCTGACGATATTGCACGCTCGTCTCGCAGAACTCACCGCATGGGACCATGACGGGATCGCTTCTGTGATCAAAGAATTTGCCGAAGAAAAGGGCTTGAAGATGGGCAAGATTGCCCAGCCCGTACGTGCGGCTTTGACAGGGCAAGGCTCATCGCCCGGCGCGTTCGACGTTTTGTTGGCGCTTGGGCGTAATGAAGCCCTCAATCGCATCGCGGATCAAATGCGTTGAATCGGCCTTTTTGTGTGCGGTGCAGCACTTAGGGCTTTCGCCTACATTGGCACCGCCGGACAGATGGGCTAGCAAACACCCAATTCCACAGGGAGACGCCGCGTTTTGCGCTGCACAAGCAAACGCCTTGTCTTCGATGTCAACCAGGAGGACGTTTAATGGCTGACGCTGTCGCAAAACTGGATATTGGGGACGATCATGAGGAGTACGCCATCAAGGCGGGTTCCGTGGGCCCCGATGTCATCGACATCTCAAAGCTCTACGCCACAACTGGCATGTTCACCTACGATCCGGGGTTCACCTCCACGGCATCGTGTGAATCAAAAATCACATTCATCGATGGTGACAAGGGCGTGCTGCTGCACCGTGGCTATCCGATTGATCAACTCGCTGAAAACGGCGACTTCCTCGAAACCTGTTATCTGCTGCTCTATGGCGAATTGCCGACAGCGGCGCAAAAGCAGGATTTTGACTACCGCATCACCCGCCACACCATGGTGCACGAGCAGATGCATCGGTTCTTCGCTGGCTTCCGCCGCGACGCGCACCCGATGGCCATCATGTGTGGTGTCGCGGGCGCACTTTCCGCGTTCTATCACGACTCGACGGATATTTCCGACGAACACCAGCGCATGGTCGCCTCCATGCGCATGATCGCAAAGATGCCAACCATCGCGGCGATGGCTTACAAATACTCCATCGGCCAGCCGTTTGTGTATCCGCGCAACGATCACGACTATGCGGCAAATTTCCTGCACATGTGCTTCTCGGTCCCATGTGAAGACTACAAGGTGAACCCGGTTCTGGCGCGCGCCATGGACCGCATCTTCATTCTTCATGCCGACCACGAACAAAACGCCTCGACATCGACAGTACGCCTGGCTGGCTCATCGGGCGCAAACCCGTTTGCCTGTATCGCAGCCGGCATTGCCTGCCTTTGGGGCCCTGCCCATGGTGGTGCCAACGAGGCTGCGCTGAACATGCTGCAGGAGATCGGCTCCGTTGACCGCATTCCGGAGTTTGTGGAGCGCGCGAAAGACAAAAACGACCCATTCCGCCTCATGGGCTTTGGCCACCGCGTCTACAAAAACTATGATCCACGCGCCAAAATCATGCAGAAAACCTGCCATGAAGTGCTCAAGGAATTGGGCATCACCGATGATCCGATGCTCGACGTGGCAATGGAGCTGGAGCAGATTGCGCTGACCGATGAGTACTTCATTGAGAAGAAGCTCTATCCGAACATCGACTTCTATTCCGGCATCACGCTGAAAGCGCTTGGATTCCCGACGAACATGTTCACGGTGCTGTTTGCACTTGCACGGACTGTCGGTTGGATCGCGCAGTGGAAAGAGATGATCGAGGATCCGAGCCAGCGCATCGGCCGCCCGCGCCAGCTCTACACCGGCGACCCATCACGCGACTATGTTGATATGGACAAGCGCTGAGCGCCTGACTTCCAGACTTGCAACGCCGCCCGTTTCACTTCAGGCGGCGTTTCTCATTTCTGCAATATGTTTTGCAAAACGGCGGCTGCGGTATCGGATGATGGATTATCGAGCGCCATGGTCTCGCGGACCGCTACATATCCGTCCATGATAACATCCCGCTTTGGACCGACCGGCGCAGCCAACTCTTCCGCGAGCCGAGCCAGCAGCGGCGGGTGGATCAACTGGTCATAGTATTCATTGATGACCACGCGGTCGGCGATGATGTTTGGCAGCGCCATTGACCACGACGTGATCATTTTAATGAACGGCTTCATAAGGGGATCAACACGGTAGAGGCTGATTGCCGGGATGCCCGCAATGGCGAGTTCAAGCAGGACAGTGCCCGACGCAGCAATGGCGACATCTGCATTGCGATAGGCAGCGATCTTGGCCTCATCGCCTGACACAACCTTAACCATCACATCGGCAGGCCAGCCCGCCACCGCATCGCGAATGTGCAGCGCGTGCCGTTCGACGGCGGGTATGGTAACACAGAGCGCGTGGCCACGCTCCGAAAGCACTTTGACCGTCGCCTCCATATCCGGCAGCAGAGCGTCAATTTCGGCCCTCCGCGAACCGGGTAGCAGGAGCAGGTTCGTCACCGCGGCGCTTGGCACGCGCTGGCGTCTTTCATCCCAAACGCGCATCAACCTGTCATCCGACAGGAGGCGGTGGCCAACATAGGTCGTCGGCGGGCCGCCCAAGTCTTCCATGACGCTCGGTTCAAACGGGAACAGCGCGAGCACGTGGTCATAGAGTTCGACCATCTTGGCCGCCCGACCCGGCCGCCACGCCCAGACCGTGGGGCACACGTATTTCACTGTCGGCGTTGCCGGTCGTGCAGCTTTAAGGCGTCTAGCGACACGCGCGGAAAAATCTGGACTGTCGATGAACAGCACAATTTCGGGCGCCGCGGCGATGAACACATCGGCAGTCTGTCGTATACGCGCCAACAATTTCGGCGCACGCGCCACGACTGATGTGACGCCCGTCAGTGCAATCTCGTCAGCTTCGAACAGCGATTTCAGACCGAAGCGCTCGAGGCGTGAACCGCCCACACCGAGAAGGGTGATCTTGCGTCCAAGGCGAACTTGAAGAGCGTCGAGCAAATCGGCGGCAAGCAATTGACCTGATTCTTCGCCTGCCACAATTCCAATCGTAATGGCGTTTGCATCAGCCATGGGTGGCGCCATAGTCTTCAGGCACAATGCCGATCAGGCTGATTTTTGCAGCGTCGGCTGCTGCAATCGTATCATCAAGCGACGCGATAAGGCTGTGACCGGCATGGACACCGATACATGTGAGGCCGGCCGCAGCGGTGTGTTGGACGGTCTGCGGGCCAATGGTCGGCAGATCAGCACGCAGTTCCTGACCCGGCTTGGCGAGCTTAACCAGCACACCGCCGGGCTTTTCGCTCAAGCGTCCGACACGGCGCAGTTTGGCGACCCGCTCCAGCATCAAGTCTGTTCCCTCTGCGCCCTCCAGAGCGACCACGCGCCGCTTCACCGCCACAGCGCCCTGCCCGGCATCAATTGCCCCAAGCGCCAGCGCTGCGCGAACGGCGGTCTGCAACGCGGCGTCATCATCGCGGCTTGTCTTGACGGGACCAGCCAAATGGCCTTTGCCCGCCAGCAGTTCCGGCAAGACTTGATGAACTCCGCGCACGGTCAGACCCGCGTCTTCCACCATATCGATGACAGCGCGCAGCAATGCATCATCTCCCGCACCAAGGCGTGGCAATAGGCGGGCGGCAAACCGTATTGTGGTGAAATCGGGCCGGATACGTCGGAGATCGGGACGGCCGCGAATGCCGCCGATCATGACGACTTCTTGCGCACCGGACGCTTTTAGCGCGCGCAGCACGACACCGGGATGGCCGGAATATGCTTCGACATGATCATGGCGTTTGAGCGCGTCGGAGGCCTCGCCCTCGATGGCCACAACAAACGGATCGCGGCCGGCCTCTGCGAGCGCATCCGCAACCATGACAGGCAACGCACCGCTCCCGGCGATGAGCGCGACGCGCGCCGTGCCTCCGGCGGTTTTGGGAAGATCATCGGTGCGTGATGCGGACATGGTCAGTCCTCGTCGGACGACCCTGTGGCCAACACACCCTTTGCGCGCGGCGTGGTGAATTTGCGTTTGCTGTCGCTCAAGATGAACGAGGCGACATCGCGCACCGCATCCGTCGCTTCCGCATCGTCGAGCAGAGCGGCAGCATTGTCACGCAATGTGCGGCCATCACCGGCGGCAAAAAGCGCGCGCACGCCATGTCGCAACGCGTGGATTTCCGAACGCGCCATGCCGGAGCGCTTCATGCCGATGATGTTTAGCCCGCCCAAATGCGCGCGACCGCCAAGCGCCAGACCGTAAGGGATGACGTCAAACTCAACACCGGCGGCAAAAAGCGCGCGCACGCCATGTCGCAACGCGTGGATTTCCGAACGCGCCATGCCGGAGCGCTTCATGCCGATGATGTTTAGCCCGCCCAAATGCGCGCGACCGCCAAGCGCCAGACCGTAAGGGATGACGTCAAACTCAACACCGGCCATGCCCCCTATAAAGGCATGGTGCCCAACGCGGCAGAATTGGTGCAGTGCCGCGCCGCCGCCCATGATCACGCGGTCGCCGATCGTGCAGTGCCCACCAATCATGACGTTGTTGGCAAAGAGAACATGGTCGCCAAGCAGACAATCATGCGCCACGTGCGCGTAAGCCAGAAACATGCAATTGTCGCCAACGACCGTGTTCACCCGCGCATCGGGCATGCCTCGGTTCATGGTGACACCCTCGCGAATGACGACGTTCTTGCCGACGATCAAACCTGTGTCCTCACCCTTATAGCCGACGTGCTGCGGATCGCCGCCGAGAACAGCGTGTGGGTAAACGCGTGTTCCGGCACCCAGAACCGTTCGGCCAGTGACGACCACATGCGTCATCAGTTCCACATTGTCATGAAGCGTGGCGCCGCTGCCAACATGGCAAAACGGGCCGACAGTTACGCCTGCGCCAAGCATTGCGCCATCTTCAACGATGGCTGTTGGGTGGATGTGCGTGGAGTTGTCTTGTGCCAAAGCTTGCCCGATCACGATTTCTTATCCTCAACCGACAGCATGGCCTGCACTTCGGCCTCTGCAACTTTTTGCCCGTCGACCGTTGCATAGCACTCATATTTGCAGATCGAGTTGCGTTTCTTGATCAGTTTGACGTGATACTTAAGGACGTCGCCAGGCACCACGGGCTTGCGAAACTTGGCCTTGTCGATGGTCATGAAGTACACAAGCGGCGGCGCTTCGGCACCGAGATTACGCACGCCAATCGCCCCGGCCGTCTGCGCCATGCCCTCAATGATGAGCACACCGGGCATGACAGGTTGGCCCGGAAAGTGGCCCTGGAAATGCGGTTCGTTGAACGTCACGTTTTTAATGCCGGTGGCCGACGTATCTCCATCGATATCCACGATACGGTCAACCAAGAGAAACGGATAACGATGCGGCAGCAGCTGCAGGATTTCCTGCAAGTCCGATGCGCCAAGCGTTTGGGTGTCGTCTGCCATGGTTCCGCGCTCTCCCCTATCCTTCGTTCTTATTCTTCTTGGCCGCTTCCAGCGACAAACGTTTCAGAGCCGCTTGCTCGCGAAAAAACGCCTTGAACGGCTTGGCAGGTATGCCGCCCCAAATCTCGCCTGCCGGTACGTCGTTCATTAGCCCGGACGCCGCTGCGATCTGTGCGCCGTCGCCGACTGTGATGTGGTCCGCCAGTCCGACGCGCCCAGCAAGCATTGCATAATTGCCGACTTTTGCGCTCCCGGCGAGACCGACATGTGCGCATAAAATTGCGCCAGCACCGATCTCGACGTTGTGACCGATCTGGCAGAGATTGTCGATTTTTGTGCCGTGCCCGATAGATCGGA
>JBCBHR010000060.1:0-8443 GCA_038525365.1 Pseudomonadota bacterium
GGTCTATAATCCGGTGTCGGATGAACTCTTTAGCGCCGAGCGGGGCAGCGGTGCGTTCTTAAATGACCGCCGCATGCGGGTCGCTGCGCGCCGCGACATGACTGATTGCGTCATCGGATGCGGCATACCCTATCTTGGCCGCAAGGGCTCGGACCATGGGCGTTTTTTGCTCGAACTGCGCGAAGTGATGATGAACTCCGTGGGCATGCGCCGTGCGGGTGCAGCAGCGCTCGACTTGGCCTATGTGGCCGCGGGGCGCCTAGACGCCTATTGGGAAAATCCGATTTCGGCGTGGGATATCGCTGCTGGCATTGTGCTGGTGCGCGAAGCCGGTGGTTTCGTCAGCGACATCAATGGCGGTCAGGCGATGTTTGATCGCAAAGAGGTCGCCTGCGGCAATGAACGTCTGCACAAACAATTGCTCGATTTGATCCACAAGGCCGCCAAGACCGGCAAAAGCTGACCCTCGCCCAAAAACACGCCTTCCAATTTCGCCACACTTACCGCTACAACGTGGAGACGAGCGCGGTGATTTGCTTTTCGCTTTGGGAGTGGCGCCTTGGCAGTTGTGCAAACTGAAGATCCGGCGAACACGGTGGCGCGCCGCCGCTTTGATCCCTACCGTTTGTCCAACCCGCAGGTTTTCCTGTTTTCGATGCTGATCTTTCTGGCGTTGGTCGGCTTCTTGGCCGCCATTTTATCTCGACAGATCATCGTGGCTTTCATGGCCAACCCGGGCCTCAATGGCCTGATTGTGGGTGTGCTGGCCGTTGGGTCGGTCCTCGTCTTCCTGCAGGTCATCAGTCTCTTTAAGGAGGTTGCGTGGGTCAATTCGTTCAAGGTCGGCGACACGGTCAATGCGGCGCGCCGCGAGCCTGTTCTGCTCGCTCCCATGCGGGCGTTGCTCAGCCGCCAGCAATCGGTGGCTCTCACCACCCAGGCGACGCGCGCAATCCTCGATTCCATCGCGACACGGCTTGATGAGTCACGCGACATCTCGCGCTATCTGATCGGCCTTTTGGTTTTCCTTGGACTGCTGGGTACGTTCTGGGGCCTTTTGCAAACCATCGGCGCGATAGGTTCGACGATCCAGTCGCTTGATCCCGGTTCCGGAACGACCAACGATATCCTCGACAACCTGAAAGCTGGCCTCAGCGAGCCGCTCGATGGCATGGGCACGGCGTTTTCATCATCGCTCTTCGGCCTGTCCGGTTCATTGGTGCTTGGTTTTCTCGATCTGCAGGCCGGTCGTGCTCAGAACCGGTTTTACACCGAGTTGGAAAACTGGCTGTCGTCGGTCACAAACCCCGACACGCCCGCGGTTGCCGCGCCTGCCGTTGCCAAACCAGTTGGTGACGACGACAAGCTGCGCGCGATCACGGAGCAACTGGCGGCTGCGCAGTCGGCGTCCGGTGGCGGCAAACAATCGGCCGCACTCGCCAGCCTTGCAGAGGGCATTCAGGGGCTCGTGCGATCCATGCGCAGTGAGCAGCAGTTGATGCGCGATTGGGTTGAGGGTCAGGCGACCGACCAAAAACAGATCCGAGACACGCTCGATCATCTGGCTCGCGCAATCGAGAAGCTCGAAAAGTCCAAGAAGGACTGACACAAGGAACACGCTGAGACATGGCACTGGCGCGCAACCGGCGAAGGGCAAGCGGGGTCGATTATTGGCCAGGCTTTGTTGATGCGCTGTCGACGCTTCTGTTGGCGATCATGTTCCTGTTGTCGGTGTTCGTGCTGGCGCAGTTCCTGTTGAGCCGAGAGGTGTCCACACAAGATGAGGTGCTCAATCGGCTGAATGCGCGGATCAATGAACTGACTGAGTTGCTTGCGCTGGAGCAGGGCGAACGCCAGGACGCCGAAGACGAGTTGTTGGGCTTGCAGGCGTCGCTTTCGCAAACGGAGGAAGATCGGTCCCGCCTGCAGCAATTGCTCGCATCGGGCGCAGGGGCGTCGACGGAGGCGGACACACAAATTGGCGAGCTCACGCAGTCACTTAGCGAGGAACGTCAGTTGTCGGCACGGGCTCGGAGTCAGGTTGAGTTGCTTAACCAGCAGATTGCCGCGTTGCGCCGTCAGATTGGTGCGCTGGAGGATGCTTTGGAGGTCTCCGAAACGCGCGACCGCGAGAGCAATGCGAAGATCGCGGACCTTGGGCGTCGGCTCAACGTTGCCTTGGCACAACGCGTTCAAGAACTGAACCGCTTCCGCTCCGACTTCTTTGGTCGGCTTCGCGAGATCCTGTCAGACCGCGAAAACATCCGCATCGTCGGCGACCGATTCGTGTTCCAATCTGAAGTCTTGTTCTCGTCCGGCCTGGCTGACCTGAACCCGGATGGCGCGGGCGAGATGGCCAAGCTTGCCAATGCGCTCCTTGAGCTTGGCGAGGAGATCCCGGACGATATCAACTGGGTGCTGCGGGTCGATGGTCACACCGACAACGTGCCATTGTCGGGCAGTGGCCGCTATCAGGATAACTGGGAGCTTTCGACCGCGCGCGCGACCTCAGTGGTCAAATTCCTAATCACTGAGGGCGTCCCGGCAAACCGGTTGGTTGCTGCGGGCTTTGGAGAGTTTCAGCCGCTGGTGGCCGAGGACACCGACGATGCCCGCGCACGCAATAGGCGCATTGAGTTCAAGCTGACTGAGCGCTGATTGCCGACCCGCCGATACACCCCTACGCGACATCCAATTCAGACAGATTGAATTGCAACGCCGCGAGCCGGGCGTAGACGCCCCCTTTCTTGCGCGACAGGCTCTCGTGCGTTCCGGTTTCCACGATGGTGCCGTGATCCATCACGATTATGCGATCAGCCTTGCGAATGGTCGCGAGTCGGTGGGCGATGACGATTGTGGTCTTGTCCTGCATCACGGTGTTGATCGCCTTTTGCACGAGCGCTTCGCTTTGTGAATCAAGTGCCGAAGTCGCCTCATCGAGGAGCAGGATCGGTGCGTTGCGCAGTACGGCGCGGGCGATTGCGATCCGTTGGCGCTGTCCACCTGAAAGCGTGATGCCGCGCTCACCGACTTGCGTTGCGTAGCCATCCGGCATGTCTTCGACAAAGCCATGCGCCTGCGCGGCCTTGGCCGCGGCGATCACGTCGGCCTCATCGGCGCCGGGGCGCGCAAAAGCGATGTTCTCGTAAACAGTGCCCGACAGGATAACCGGGTCTTGTGGCACAATCGCCATGGCGCCCCGCAATGCGTGCAGGTCAAGATCACGGATGTCCGTGTCGCCGATGGAAATGCTACCCGCGGCAGGATCATATTGGCGCATGAGCAGCGAGAAGATCGTGCTCTTGCCCGCGCCCGAGGCGCCAACCAGCGCGATGGTCTCGCCGGGCGCGATGGTCAGATTGAAGTCAACCAGTGCTGGCTGCTCAAGCCGTGTCGGATACGCAAAGCTGACACCATCAAAGCGCACCGCTTTGATGGTGTTGGTCTCCGTCGGTTGCGCCGACTTGCTCGCGGGGTGCGCTGGCGAGGCGATGTCGGGTGTTTCTTCAAGCAATTCCGACAAGCGCTCTGCGGCACCGGCTGCCTGCTGCACTTCCCCCCAAACCTCAGACAGGGTCGCAAGCGAACCTGCGGCCATGACCGCATAGAGCAGGAACTGGCTGAGTGTGCCGCCGGTCATGGACCCATCCAGCACACTGCGCGCGCCGATCCAAAGCACGGCGACGACCGATGAAAACACCATGAATATGCCAAAGGCCGTTAACGCCGAGCGCGCGGCGATGGAATTGCGCGCGGCGTCGAATGCCGTTGTGACGGCATTGGCATAACGCCGGGTGGCAAGGCCTTCATTGGTGTATTCCTGATAGGTCCGGACCGCGCCAATGGCCTCGGTGGAAAAAGCCGATGCTTCAGCCAGCGTGTCTTGCGCAACGCGCGAGCGTTCCCGCACGCGCCTGCCGAAGAAGACGATTGGCAATATGATCAGCGGAATGACGCCGATCACCAATGTCGATAGCCAGGGACTGGTCAGGATCATCATGAGCAATGCGCCAAGCCCCAAGATGAGGTTGCGCAAAGCAAGCGACGCGGTGGCGCCGAAGGTGGACTTGATCTGCGTCGTGTCTGCTGTGAGGCGCGAGACGATCTCGCCGGACTGGGCCGTATCGTAGAACTTGGGCGACAACGTCATCACATGCGCAAAGACATCGCGGCGCACATCAGCGACGATCAGTTCGCCGATGGTGATGACGAAATAATATCGTAGCGCACTGGCCGCTGCGAGCAGGAACGCCAAGCCGATCAGGAAGGTGAAATACTGGTTGATCAGCGTCACGTCGTTGGCGCCGAAGCCGAAGTCGATCATGCGGCGCACTGCGGTCGGCAGCGCGAGCGTCGTTGCAGCGGCAGCGATGAGGAACACTAGTGCACCCACGACATGCCAGCGGTAGCGCAGAACATAGGGCAACAGCCGACGCAGCGGACGCAGAGAACTGCGTGCCTTGGCGGCCTTTTCAGGGTCTTCCGCGGCAGGATTTATGGCCTCGGCAATCGCGCTCATTGATCGTGTTTCGCCCGGTCCTTAGGCTCTTGTTTCTCCATCGCCTGCCGTGTATAGGCTCCGCACCGAGATGCAAAGCCGTGGTCTGGCGACTGCGGCTTTATGATTTGGTCGAAATGAAAGCCGATTTATTCCGACCAAGACGAAAGGAATTGAGCCATGAAAGAGGGCATCCACCCCGACTATCACAAGATCACGGTCGTCATGACCGATGGCACCGAATATGAGACATTCTCAACATGGGGCGCAGATGGCGACCGCATGAACCTTGAGATTGACCCAAACTCACATCCGGCCTGGACAGGCGGTCAGCAAACGCTGATGGACCGTGGCGGACGGGTTTCCAAATTCAAGGACAAGTTTGCCGGTCTTGGCATCTGATCTATTCGCGCAGGCGAAGACCCAAAAAGGCCCGCCTCAGCCGGGCTTTTTTATTGTCCGTTTTTTCGAATGCTCAGCGGCCAAAGGCCGTGTGAAGCAGATTGATCTGATTGACCACCGGGTTGTCATTCAGGGGCAAATTGGTCTCGTTTTCGGGCAGGCGCGTGCCGAACACTTCTGAGTCCATTTGGCGGATTTGGTCTTGCAGGCGCAGTGAGCGCCGCACCAGATCCTTGAACGTTAGTGGCAATTCGAACCAGTTCTCCATCTCGGAGCGCGGCTGGCCCTCATCGAAACGCACCTTGGATTTCTCAGCGCAGACCTGCTCAAGCGTCATCTCACCATTGTTGAGTGCGCGTTGGAGCAGAAGCCAAGATGCAACCTGCATCAGCCGCGTGGTCAGGCGCATGGATTCCGCGGCATAAAGCGTGGCTGTCACCCGTGACAAATCCTTGGCCTGCGTGCGACCTTCGCCGTCCAGATAGGAGGCGGTCTCTTCGACCAATTCCATGCCCTCAGCGTACAAACGCTGAAACGCATGCGATTTCGCCCTGTGCTTGGACAGACTTATGGTGTTGGACGCGCCCGCCGATGCCATCAACTCAATTACCCTGCTACTCATACCCAACTAGTGGTGCCCTGTGGCGGCCGAAAGGCTGCACCGCTCGACATTGCCGTTTCCCACAGGCTCGCGCAATCTTATCCTTAATCAAGGGTTAACGCCAATTGCACGCATAAAAAAAGAGCCGCTTGCGCGGCTCAGAATTAAAACAGGGAGTCATCAAAGCGAGAAACTTCTCTGACGTCGGTAAAAACCGACAGTGATAGGTAATACCCTGATAAGACTAACGAGACCTTAACAACTGCAACGCAGTGTCACTTTTTGAAAAGGTTTGCCGCCGCATCCAGCGACGCCTGTTTGCCGGTCATCTCCGCATCAATGCGCGAAATTTCGTCGGTCAGCCGCGTCTTGATCTCGACAAGCTCTTCGACCGAAAAATCATCCAGCTTGTCACCGAGCGCATAGGGCTTGGCCTTTTTCTGCGGTTCAAGATCGTCAAACATCATTTGTCCTCCGCGCATGCCTTTTGTTTACGCCATCAGGTGCCGATGGCATACCGCGATCAACATGACCAAGACGATGCGCGCAATTGCAATTTCAAAAACCGGCGGGCCGGAGGTGCTGACTTCGGTCGAGATGCCGGTGCCGAAACCGCGTTTCGGCGAAGTTGTCATCGAAGTCGATCATGCAGGCGTCAATCGGCCCGATATCCTGCAACGCACGGGTGCTTATCCGCCACCGGAATACGCCAGCCCTTTGCCGGGTTTGGAGGTTGCGGGTCGCGTATCGGCGGTTGGCGACGGTGTTTCGCGATGGTCGGTGGGTGACGCGGTTTGCGCGCTGACGCCCGGTGGTGGCTATGCTCAGTATTGTGTCGTTCCGGCCGCCCACGCCTTGCCGGTGCCGACCGGCTTGACGATGTGTGAAGCCGCTGCACTGCCGGAAACGGCGTTTACGGTCTGGTCCAATGTCTTCATGCGTGGTGGCTTGAGCGCTGGCGACTGGTTTCTTGTTCACGGTGGCTCGTCGGGGATCGGCACCATGGCCATACAGTTGGCAAAGGCCAAAGGTGCCCGTTTGATCACCACGGCCGGAACGGATAAGAAGTGTGATGCCTGCCGCAAGCTGGGAGCCGATGTGGCGGTCAACTACCGAACGGACGATTTTGTGGACGCGGTGTCGAAGGCCACTGGAGGGCGCGGCGCGAATGTGATCCTCGATATGGTTGGCGGTGACTATGTCGCTCGCAACATGAAGGCGGCCGCGTTGGAGGGAACAATTGTGCAGATCGCTTTTCTTGGTGGGGCCAAGATTGAGGCCAACGTCACGCGCCTCATGACCAAACGACTGAACTGGACAGGCTCAACGCTGCGCGCGCGGAGCGATGCCTTCAAGGCTGATCTCGCGGCTGCAGTCCAGCGCGACGTCTGGCCGCTGGTTGAAGCAGGCGCAGTGCGCCCTGTGATCGACAGCGTGTTCGCGCTTGATCACGCAGCCGACGCGCACCGGCGCATGGAAGCTAGCGAACACATCGGTAAAATTATGCTGAAGGTCGGCCACGCCCAAGCGCCTTAGAGCCGTGTGATCTCAAACGGCATCGGTTTGACACCGAGGTTTGCCGCTTCGTCGGCGGTGAATTTGCCTCGAAAGACGAGCGTGTCGCCATCGACGATGTTGCGGAGATCAATCTTGTGCGTCTCGGCCCAGTCCATCGCACCCCAGAGCAGTTTGGCATCCGGCGGAAGGATCAGTGTGATCTCCTCGCGCCGCGCGAGCGTTGCCATTTGATTGCCGTCGACCATGATCTTCAGCCGCCGGAACATGGCATACCACCCACCTTCACGTTTCACCGTGATCGTGCGGTGTGATGATGTGCGCGGTGCCGACATGGTTTGCCTCGACGAAAAACCTCCCGCATCGAAATGCGGGAGGCTCGATTTGTCCAGTGCGTTGACAGGTTTGCCTTAGCCGCCGAGTTGGCCGAGGCGCAGGAACAGTGTCTCGCCGTTGGAGTCGTCAACGCCGTCATTGTCTGTCACGGCGAAGAAGTCACCATTTGCGTCGATGACGAGCCCCTCAACCTTGTCGACGATGTAGCCGTTGAACGCTTTCATGTCCGGGATCAGGTCACGCACTTCTTGCTTGGCAACCGTCAGCGGTGTCTCGCCGACGGGTGACGGGACCAATTGGTTGGTGGGCACCCGGAAGATCTTCTTCAGCTTGGCCGCTTCACCGATCTGGTTGTCACGCTCAACGATGTAGATGAAGTCGCCGTGCGCTACGATTTCAGACAGGCCGACCCAGCCTGCGCCCTTTGGCTCCAGCGGATAGTGCACCTGGCCCCACTCTTTGGTGGCTGTGTTGTAAGCGACCAGCTTGACCTTGCCTTCAGGATCATCCTGCCACTCACGCTGAATGGCGATCCAAAGCGTGTCACCGATCTTGGTGATGCCTTCGGACGCAAAGCGGCGCTCGACGGACAGCAGGCCCTCCGGGAACGGGACCTCTTCAATGACTTCGCCATCGCCGTTCACGCGCACAATGCGATGCGGGATTTCGCGGTCTGAACGGCCTTCGGATGCGATCCAGAAGCCGCCTTCGCCATCAAGGGCGATGCCCTCCTGATCCAGGGCTGGCATGGTGGCGCCGTCCTTGGTCACGCGCGTTGCCGCAGTGATGCGAGCCGGTGTCTGATTGGCGTCGATGGTGAAGATTGTTGGCTGCTCGATATAGAAGGAGTCGTTGACGGCATACATGATGCCTGCGTTTTCAGCGTCAGCAACCATGCCGGAAAGTGCGCCCCAGCCAATCGGACGTTCGCCGTCCATTTGGCTGACGATGGTTGGATATTGCGCCGGGCCTTCGCCAAGCTGGTAAAGCGTGACATGCGAGCGGACGCCACCGTCTTCGATCAGGTCGACCTCATTGGCCACCGCCAGAAGACCACGCTCCGGGATGGCCACCGCACCCTCAGGGCCGAG
>JBCBHR010000061.1:0-8390 GCA_038525365.1 Pseudomonadota bacterium
CAGGAAACGCAGATACCGATTGAGGAAGTCGTGCCGCGGCTGGAAGCGATTGCGCAAACTGGCTTCGACGAGCGCATCTTCATCCGTGGGGATCGCACCGCCGATTACGGAACGATCATGGCCGTGATGGGCCGGATCAATCAAGCGGGATATCGCAATATCGGCTTGGTTACACTCCAGGAACAGGATGGCTAGTCGCCCATGCGGGTTGGCCTCGTCACATCGTCAACGCTTCATGCGCTCTTGCTTGGCTGGGGTCTTGTCACCCTGTCTGCGCCGGAGTCTTTTGATGTGGAAGACGTGGCCGCGCTGCCGATTGATCTCGTCAGCATTGAAGAACTGACCCAAATTCAGGAAGGCGCTGCTGATGCGCCAAAAGATGGCCCGTCCGCTCCCGAGCCGGTGGAAAATCCAAACCCGCAGATTGACGCAGAAAACATCGGCGACAATCAGAGCGATCAATCGACGCCCGAAACGCAAGAGCAGCAGGCCGTCGAGGTTGAGGAAGCCCGGCTTCCGGAACCATCGCAATTGCCTGTGCCGACACCTGCCATCCGCCCGGAGCCAGAGCCTGCACCCGAGCCCGTGCCGGACGAAGCGCCTGCGACGCCAGCCGTTGAGTCCGCGCCGGAGCCCGCACCGCGCCAGGAAGTGACGCCTGATCCGGTCGAAGAACAGGCCGTCACGCCGGAGCCCGCGCCTGAGCCAGCCCCGGAAGAACAATTCGTTGAACTGCCTGACCAACTGCCCGTGCCTGCCACGCGGCCTGAACGTGCGCCTGCGCAGACCGCGCGCACGCCGGAGCGGCGCAATGAAGAGGTGCCGCAGCAACAGCAAGCGGTCCAAAATGATGAGCAGGACACATCTGAGGATATTGCCTCGCTAATCAACCGCGATCGCGGGTCTGGCGGTGGGGCGGCATCGTCCACCGATCAGGCATCATTGGGCGGCGAGCGTACCACTGGCGGCTCAACTTTGACCCAAAGCGAAATGGATTCGCTGCGTGGTCAAATCCAAGCCTGCTGGAACCCGCCAGCCGGTGTTCTGGATGCGGGTCAGTTGCGCGTATCAGTGCAGTTCTCGCTGGATGAAGGCGGTCGCCTTTCCGGGCGCCCGAGCGTGCGCACATCTTCAGGCAATCGCCAGGCAGACGAAAGTGCGCTGCGCGCCGTGCAGCGTTGCAATGTTCAAAATGATGGCTTCCGTTTGCCGCCAGAAAAGTTTGCGGCATGGCGCGATGTCGTCGTCAATTTTGATCCAAGCGAGATGTTCTGAAGTTGACACAATTGGTTGCAACACATCAGCCATACACGCAATTGACCGCGCCGATGATGCGCGCAGGAGAATGATCCACATGACCACTTCCATGACCAAGGCAAATGTCGTGCAATGGTTGGCCGCAGGATTTGCGGCGCTCTTCTTGTCCGTCGTGCCCGCCCGCGCGCTCGTTGAGATCGACATCAATCGCGGGACGATTGAGCCGCTGCCAATTGCTGTCACCGATTTCATTTCCGGCGACGATATCGGCGCGCGCATTTCGCAGGTGGTCGCAGAGAATTTGCGCCGGTCCGGCCTGTTTGCACCGGTTGATCGCGGTGCGTTCATTGAGCAGGTCACCAATCCCGATGCTGCGCCCCGCTTTGAAGATTGGCGCATCATTAACGCGCAGGCGCTTATTACCGGCAAGGTTACCGAAGAGGGCGGCGGGCGTTTGCGCGCCGAGTTTCGGCTCTGGGACACCTTTGCCGGCGAGCAGATGACCGGGGAGCAATTCTTCACCAACCGAGACAATTGGCGGCGCGTTGCACACATCATTTCAGATGCAATCTATGAGCGGCTGACCGGCGAAAGGGGCTATTTCGACACCCGCGTGGTCTTTGTGTCGGAGAGCGGGCCGCGCAACCAGCGGGTCAAGCGGCTTGCCATCATGGATCAGGATGGTGCGAATGTGCGTTTCCTGACCAATGGCAACGACATCGTCCTGACGCCGCGATTTTCGCCGTCGCGCCAGGAGATCACGTATATGGATTTCGCCGGTGGCGAGCCGCGCGTTTATCTTCTGCAGCTTGAAACCGGTCAGCGCGAAATCATCGGCAATTTCCCGGGCATGACGTTTTCACCACGCTTTTCCCCCGATGGGCAGAAGATCGTGATGAGCCTTTTGCAGCCGGACGGAAACTCCAACATTTACGCGATGGATTTGCGGTCACGTTCCACAACGCGGCTGACGAATTCCGCGTCCATCGACACGTCACCGTCGTTTTCGCCAGACGGTGCGCGCATCGTGTTTGAGAGTGACCGCGGCGGTCGCCAGCAAGTCTATGTGATGGGCGCTGGCGGTGGCGCGGCGCAGCGCATTTCGTTCGGCAATGGTTCGTATTCAACGCCGGTCTGGTCGCCGCGTGGTGATCTGATCGCGTTCACAAAACAGTCAGGCGGACAGTTTTCAATCGGTGTCATGCGGCCGGACGGTTCCGGTGAGCGAATTCTGACAACCGGCTTTCACAATGAGGGGCCGACATGGGCACCCAACGGACGTTACCTCATGTTCTTCCGTCAGGATTCCGGGGCAGCGGGGCCTCAGCTCTACTCTATTGATTTGACCGGTCGCAACGAACAGCCGGTTCCGATGGACGGCTTCGGCTCGGATCCGGCGTGGTCACCGCTGCTGGAATGATGCCGTCAATTCGCCGCAATTGCCGCCCAACCCCGGCGGCAGGGCGGGGTGCTGAAAGCCTTTGTTTACCATGTTCTTTCAGCGCCGGTTAACGACAACACGGTTATCAAGATGTTGAGACACCGCGCGCAATTTGAGGCAACCCATAGCCATGCTGCAACTTCAAAAATCACGAGCCAAAACCGCTGCGGCGGCGCTTATTTGCGCGCTTGCGCTGGCTGGCTGTGCCAAGAAAACACCCCTGCCGAACAACCCAGCTGATTTGGGTCTTGCCGGTGGGGCAAATGGCGCAACGCCTGGCACCACACAAGACTTCACCGTCAATGTTGGCGACCGCATCTTCTTTGATACAGATTCGTCGTCAATCCGCGCCGACGCACAAACAACACTTGGCCGTCAGGCACAGTGGCTGAATCAATATCCGGCCTATGCGATCACCATTGAAGGTCATGCCGACGAGCGTGGCACGCGTGAATACAACCTCGCCCTTGGTGCCCGCCGTGCTGCGGCGACGAAAGCGTTCCTGGTATCGCGCGGCGTAGACGGCACACGCATCCGCACGCTGTCCTTCGGCAAGGAACGCCCGGTCGCGACATGTGACAATATCTCGTGCTGGTCGCAAAACCGTCGCGCAGTGACGGTGCTTGGCGGTGGCGGTTCCTGAGCGAAAGTCAGGCCACACTCTTGACGCTTTGAACGCATAGCGCTTCAAACTCGAACGGGGCGGCTCTATATTGCCGGGTCCGGATAGGGTGAGGACAGTTATGCGTTTTAGTCTCGTCGCATTTTCGATGCTCGTGATGATCGCTGTGCCCATGCGAGCGCAGGCACAAGTGGTCGACCCGCGCGTCATGCAACTGGAAGAGCAGATCCGGCAATTGACCGGCAGGATCGAAGAGCTCAATTTCCAGATGCTGCAATTGCAAGAAACGATCCGCCGGCAGCAGGAGGACAATGAGTTCCGCCTGCAGCAGTTGGAAGACGACAGTCAGCAAGGCTCTGTTGAGCCGGTGAAAAATCCGGGCAGCCCGCAAACCGATGTGGCTGAAGTCGCGCCGTCTGCGGCGTCAACACCATCGCCTGCGCTAACACCACCACTGGCAGAAACCACGGTCCCACTTGTAGACGGCAAGCAGGATCGCGTCGCCGCGCAGCTTCCGCAAGGCACAGCGGGCACGGCCCCACCGCCGCGCGTGCTTGGTACACTGACGCTCGATCAGGGCGGCGAGATTGTGGATTTTTCCGCAAACACCATTGCCAGATCAATTGATGATCAGCAGGTGGCTAGCATCTCCGGCGAGATGAATGCCGAGGAGCTCTACGAGACCGGTTATGGCTATGTGCTCAATGGCGACTACAGTCTGGCAGCCGGTGTGTTTGAAAGCTTCATGCAACTCTACCCGACGGATCCGCTGGCCCCGGATGCCCAATTTTGGCTTGGCGAGAGCCTGCTTGGGCAAGGGCGGTTTGAGGAGGCGGCGGAAGCGTTCATCGCCGCGCGGACAAACTATCCCGGCGCTCGCAAAGCGCCTGAAACCTATTTGAAAATCGGCACCATCATGGCTGCGCTCGGAAATCGCGATGTGGCCTGTGTGACATTTGCCGATGCTGTTTCGACGCTGCCGGACATGCCCGTCGCCGTGCGCGGACGCATCGATGAGGAAGCCGCGAAGTCGCAGTGCTGACACGGCCCGACAAACCCGCCGCGATCAATGCGGCTGACCTGTTCCAAACTATCTCTCATAGCGCGCCCAAGCGCATTGCCCTCGCAGTCTCCGGTGGTGGCGATTCTTCCGCGTTGATGCGGCTGTTTGCCGACCACTGGTCAGGGACGTTGCGGCGCGACATGCGCGATGTGTTGGTAATCACTGTGGACCACGGCTTGCGCAGTGCGGCAGCTAATGAGGCTTTGGTGGTTGCCGATTGGGCCGGAGAAATTGGCATGCGACACGTCATCAAGCGCTGGGTCGCCCCCAACGGCAGGTTGGCAACGCAAGCCGATGCGCGTTCGGCGCGTTACGGCTTGATCGGTCAAGCGGCGCTCGAATTCGGTGCCGCGCACGTGTTGACGGGGCACACGGCCGACGATCAGCGCGAAACCATTGCGATGCGGGCGAAACGAAGTCGTTCTAAGCGCGGCATGGCGGGCATCGCGCCGGCGACGCTCTACAATCGGCAAGTCTGGTTCGAACGCCCGTTTCTGGTTGTTGAGCGTCATGATCTGCGGCGATGGCTGAAGCAGGGCGGCTGGCCTTGGATTGATGATCCGAGCAATGCTGACACGCGTTTTGAACGCGTCCGGACCCGCCTCGCGGACTTTTCGTCGGACGCCCACCTTGCCGAGACCGGGCAGTATGCCGAAAGCCGCGCAGCGCTGGCCCGTGACGCTGCGGTCTTTCTGGATGATGGGCTCCATGTCGTGATGGAAGACGGTGCTGTTGCATCAGCGACGCTGGGTCTTGGAGGCGCGACGCGCGACGCCGAAACCGACGCACTCGGCTCTGCCCTTGCCATCGGCTTGGCGCTGGTTGGCCGCCGGGAGCACTTGCCGACGGATGATGCGGTTCGTGACGCATTTCAGACAGTTATGCGCAGCAATGGTAATGCTTACACCGTCGCAGGATGTCACGTGGTGATGCGTGACGGGCGCTTAGAAATCACGCGCGAGCCGCGAAACGATGGCGCGGGCATCTTCGCAATGGATCATCTACTGCCCGTCTGGGAACTACCCATCCTTGAAGTCGTTGACCGAAAACGTCGCTTTTCACCGATACCGCGTCCGCTCGCCTTGATAACGGCTTAACGAACTTTTCGCCGCATTAGCCGTGCCATGGTTGGCAAAGGTGCGGTTGAAACCTATGTTGACAGATCAAGCGCGGGGCGTTGGACCCTGCGCGCCTCAGTTTGGAACCGCACATGAACCCGAATTACCGCAACTTTGCACTATGGGCGATCATTGCCTTGATGCTGATCGCGCTCTTCAACATGTTCCAGTCGCCATCCGAGCAAAACTCGGCGCGTGACTTGTCGTATACGCAGTTTATGGCTGACGTCGAGAGCGGTCGCGTGCGCTCCGTCACCATCTCCGGGGAACGCATTATCGGCACCTATGGTGATACGGGCGTGACGTTCCAGACCTATTCGCCGGGCGATCCGGAACTCGTCACGAAACTCGAAGGCCAGGGCGTTGAAATCCGCGCGCGGCCTGAATCCGACGGCTCCAACTCGTTCCTCGCAGTGCTGCTGTCATGGCTGCCGATGATCATCATCCTCGGTGTGTGGATTTTCTTCATGCGCCAGATGCAGGGCGGCGGGTCCCGGGCGATGGGCTTTGGGAAGTCCAAAGCCAAGCTGTTGACTGAAGCCCATGGTCGCGTGACGTTTGACGACGTGGCTGGCGTTGATGAGGCCAAACAGGACCTCGAAGAGATCGTTGAGTTCCTTCGCGATCCGCAAAAGTTCCAACGCCTTGGCGGCAAGATCCCGCGCGGTGTGCTTCTCGTTGGCCCTCCAGGCACTGGTAAAACGCTTTTGGCGCGCTCGGTTGCCGGTGAAGCCAATGTGCCGTTTTTTACGATTTCCGGCTCAGACTTTGTTGAAATGTTTGTCGGTGTTGGCGCAAGCCGCGTCCGCGACATGTTCGAGCAAGCCAAGAAGAATTCGCCTTGCATCATCTTCATCGACGAGATTGATGCCGTGGGTCGCCATCGTGGTGCCGGTCTTGGCGGTGGCAATGATGAGCGCGAACAGACGCTGAACCAGTTGTTGGTCGAAATGGATGGGTTTGAAGCCAATGAATCCATCATTTTGATCGCCGCAACCAACCGGCCCGACGTTCTCGATCCGGCGCTGCTGCGTCCCGGGCGCTTTGACCGTCAGGTTGTGGTGCCGAACCCCGATATCATCGGGCGCGAGAAGATCCTCAAAGTCCACATCAAGAACGTGCCGCTGGCGCCAAACGTCAACCTCAAGACGCTTGCGCGCGGCACGCCGGGTTTCTCCGGCGCGGACCTGATGAACCTTGTCAACGAGGCGGCACTCATGGCCGCGCGTCGCAATAAACGCCTTGTCACCATGCAGGAGTTTGAGGACGCCAAGGATAAGATCATGATGGGCGCGGAGCGTCGTAATAATGCGATGACCGAGGAGGAAAAAACCCTCACCGCCTACCACGAAGCCGGTCATGCGATTACCGCGCTCAAAGTGCCGTCCGCCGATCCGTTGCACAAGGCGACCATCATCCCGCGCGGTCGTGCTCTCGGCATGGTGATGCAACTGCCCGAAGGCGACAAGTACTCCATGAGCTACAAATACATGACCTCACGTCTCGTGATCATGATGGGTGGCCGTGTTGCTGAAGAGATCAAGTTCGGCAAGGAGAACATCACGTCCGGCGCGTCCTCTGACATTGAACAGGCAACGAAACTTGCTCGGGCAATGGTCACCCAATGGGGCTTCTCGGAGAAGCTCGGTCAAGTTGCCTATGGTGAAAACCAGCAGGAAGTTTTCCTTGGCCACTCTGTCGCCCAGTCGAAGAACGTGTCCGAAGAGACGGCACAGATCATCGACGCAGAAGTGCGTAAGCTGATCGATGCTGCCTATGAGGAGGCGCGGCGTATCCTGACCGACTACAATGACGACTGGATCGCCATTGCCGAGGGGCTGCTGGAGTATGAGACGCTCAGTGGTGACGAAATCCGTGAGTTGATGGCAGGCAAAAAGCCGTCACGCGATCTTGGCGATGACACGCCACCGTCACGCGGTTCGACCGTTCCAAAGGCTGGCGCAGGCAAGCGCAAGCCGTCGAAAAAGGGGCCCGAGCCCGACGCCGGCGGCATGGAGCCTCAGCCACAGGGGTGAGGGCACGCATCGCGCCCGTAATCAGCCGATACACATCGTGATCAAAGCCGTGGCCTGTGCCGCGGCTTTTTTAGTGCGTGAAAGCGCGCCTGTGTGTTTGAAGACGGTTAAGGGCGTGGCGTATAAGTTGATTGGCTCAGGGGTCGAATCACATGGCAAGAAAATTCTTCGGTACCGACGGAATCCGCGGCAAGGCGAATACGGGTGTGATGACACCGGATATCGCCATGAGGGTTGGCATGGCCGTCGGCATCGCCTTTCAGCGCGGCGAACACCGTCACCGCGTGGTGATCGGCAAAGACACGCGCCTCTCCGGCTACATGGTCGAAAACGCGATGGTTGCGGGCTTCACTGCTGCTGGCATGGATGTGTTTTTGCTTGGGCCGGTGCCGACACCAGCGGTCGCCATGCTCACGCGCTCATTGCGCGCCGACATCGGCGTCATGATTTCGGCCTCCCACAATCCGTTCTTCGACAACGGCATCAAGCTCTTCGGGCCAGATGGTTACAAGCTTTCCGACAGCATTGAGGCGCGCGTTGAGGCCATGCTCAGCGATGATCTGTCTGCGCAGCTTGCGACAGGATCCGGGATCGGCCGGGCAACGCGGGTTGAGGGCGATCTCTATCGCTATATCGAGGCCGCTAAGCGAACGTTCCCGCGTCAGCTGAGCCTATCGGGCATGCGTGTGGTGATCGATTGCGCCAATGGTGCCGCATACAAGGCCGCGCCCGCCGCGCTCTGGGAACTCGGCGCCGACGTCGTCACCATGCACAACAAGCCGAACGGCACCAACATCAACCGTGATTGCGGCTCCACAAACCCAAACAGCCTGCAATCAAAGGTCGTGGAAGT
>JBCBHR010000062.1:0-8336 GCA_038525365.1 Pseudomonadota bacterium
CGGCCAGCACCAGCGGCTTACCTGCCGCGGTGTCGCAGCGCTGCATGCGCAGGATGAACAACTGACCCGCATCTGTGGAACGGACGCGCAGGACGGAAGCAGCGGATGTTTCCGTGCGCATCAGCCGCAGAACCGTGTCGCGAACCGCTTGCACGTCGTCGGCCTCGACTGGCAGTTGATCCAGTTTCGCATCGGCACGGATGCCGAACAGCGCTTCCGCAGCGCCATTGAAGCCAACGAGCGCAAAGTGCGGGTCGACCACAAAGGCCGCGACACGCTCAAACGGCGCGAGGATGTGATGATAGCCTTTGCGATTGGGCTTGATGTCAGCGCGGTCAAGGATTTCCGAGGCGCGTTTGAAGTGATTGGCGATCAGCGGATCGTCGAGCAATTGGGCATCCGACAGGTCCGCCATCTCGCGCAATGGCCCGACCACACGCTCCCAATGATCCAAAAGTGTCTCGTAGCGCGCCGGATCGAGGGCGACGTCGTAAAGGCGGTCAATCGTTTCGTCGCGCGTTTGGGCGGCAAACGGCACGCGTTCGCCTTTTGCGTCGTGAGGTTCGATACTCATGTGTGCCTGCGGATTTCCCGTCGAACAGGCCCCCAATAGCGGACAATACCGCTTTGCAGACGTGTTGACGACACGGGAAAATAGTCGAAACGTCGCGCGCGCTCAATAAGTCAGTGGCTCTGCCAGCCCTCAGATCTTCTTTAGGCTGACCCGCTTGTGGACTTCTTCCATCGTCTCCACACGCTCGGAGTACCGGTCGGTGAGATAGGCGGACTTGTCGCGTGTCAAAAGCGTGAACTTCACAAGCTCCTCCATCACATCGACGACGCGGCTGTAAAGCGATGAGTTTTTCATTCGACCATCTTCGAACTCAAGCCATGCCTTAGGCACCGATGATTGGTTCGGGATTGTGATCATGCGCATCCAACGGCCGAGAATACGCATCTGATTGACGGCGTTGAACGATTGCGATCCGCCGCAGACCTGCATCAGCGCCAAAGTACGGCCTTGCGTCGGGCGCATGCCGCCGATGGGTGACAGCGGCAGCCAGTCGATCTGGGTCTTCATGATGCCGGTCATTGCTCCGTGGCGTTCGGGCGAGCACCAGACATGCGCTTCTGACCAGATCGACAGGTCGCGCAATTCCTTGACCTTGGGGTGGCTCTCGGGCGCACCGTCAGCGAGCGGCAGGTCGATCGGGTGATAAATTTTCACCTCCGCACCGAGGGCCGTCAAAATACGCGCGGCCTCATAGGTTAAAAGCCGTGAGTAGGAGTTCGCCCGCAATGAACCGTACAGCATCAAGATGCGCGGTTTGTGGGTCTTCGGCGGCGTGTTGTAGATCACCGAAAAGTCGATTTCATGCAGCGCCTCATCGACGAGGTTCGGCATAGACGGCTCGTCAAGCCAAGGTTTTGGATAGTCCTGGCTCATGATGCGTGGTTCTTGGCAAGCTCGGTGGAGCCGTACATTGCGCCGATGGTGTTGAGCGCGGTCTTGAGGTCGGTTGCGTGCATGTCTTCGAAGGGCAGGGCCATCAGCGCCATCACGCGCGCTTCGAGGAGCGCGTAGGCGGTTTCGAATGCTTGCGCCCACTCGGAATCCGTTTCGCCATGTGGATCGGGAATGCCCCAATGCGCTTGCACAGGTGCGCCGGGCCAGATCGGGCAGGTTTCGCCCGCCGCATTGTCGCAGACGGTGACAACGATATCCATTTTCGGCGCGTCGCCTCCGTCAAACTCGTCCCAGCTTTTGGAGCGGAAACCCGATGTGTCATAGCCCTTGGCTTGCAGCAGTTTGATCCCGTGTGGATTGGGCGTGCCACGCGGCGTGGAGCCTGCCGAAAAGCTCCGCACACGGCTTTCGCCATGGCGCGCCAAAAGTGCCTCGCCAAGGATCGAGCGCGCTGAGTTGGCGGTGCAGAGCACCAGAACATTCGTCGTCATGGTCGGATCACCTCACCGTCTTCCTTGGTGAACTCCGTCAGCGAACCCTCCGGCAGCAGAGCAAAAACCGCCTCGGATGGCCGACACAGTTTCACGCCGCGCGGCGAGCAAACGATTGGCCGGTTGACGAGAATTGGATGCTCCACCATCGCGTCCAGAAGTGCATCATCGCCCACCGTCGGATCCGTGAGGCCAAGCTCCTCTGCCGGTGATTTTGACGTCCGCAGCGCATCGCGCGGTGTCAGATCAGCCGCCGCGAAGAGCCCGAGCAATTGCTCCTGCGTCCATCCGGTTTTTAGATATTCGATCACGACATGATCGGCACCCGATTTCTCAATCATGGCCAGCACATTGCGCGATGTCCCGCAGTCGGGATTGTGGTGGATGACGATCATTTATCCTCTCCGATTTGCCAGCGGCAATAGGCCCAAGCCAACACTGCGCCGATGATCTGCATGGCGATGAATGGCGCCACATCAAGTGGGCGAATGCCCGCGAACGTGTCTGAAAATCCGCGCGCGATGGTCACTGCCGGATTGGCAAAGGATGTTGATGCGGTGAACCAATAGGCAGCCGTGATGTAGAGGCCAACCGCCATGGCGACTGCGCTTTCCTTGGCGCGGATCGTCAAGAAGATAACCGCAACGAGGCCGAACGTCGCTACAATCTCAGCCAGCCATTGCGGGCCGCCGGACCGCACTTTCTGCGAGAACTGGAAAACGTCGAGGCCGAACATGGCGTTCGCGATCAGCACGCCCAAAATGCCGCCGACGATCTGAACGCCGACATACTGAACAGCCAGCTGTGTATCGATCTCACCACGAAGTCGGAACACCAGCGTCACAGCCGGATTAAAATGCGCGCCTGAAATGGGCCCAAGCATGGTGATCAGCACCACGAGGATCGCACCGGTGGGGATCGTGTTTCCGAGAAGCGCAACCGCGACATTCCCACCCGACAGCGTGTCGCCCATGATGCCCGAACCGATGACGGTAGCGAGCAGAAAGGCGGTGCCGACGAATTCGGCACCGAGTTTTTGGCTGTTTGTATAGTCCATTATTGCTTTCCGATGTCGTCCAGCCGTTTTTGCAGGGACAACTTGTCCAAGCCGCTGATAGGCAAGGCGGTGAAGATGGAGATGCGGCTGTTCAGCATGCGGTAGGTGTCATCGAACGCGAAAGCGATTTCAGCATCTGTTCCGGTAGCGGCCGCAGGGTCTGGAACACCCCAATGTGCGCTCATCGGTTGGCCCGGCCAGATGGGGCAGGTCTCTTTGGCCGCGTTGTCACAGACCGTGAAGACGAAATCCATGACGGGCGCATCACGTTCAGCAAATTCCGCCCAGTCCTTTGAACGCGCGAAATCAGTGTTGTGATTAAGTGTCTTTAGCAAATGCAGCGCCCTTGGGTGAACTTCGCCCTTTGGCATTGAACCTGCGGAATATCCGGTAAACCGGCCTTGGCCAACCCGATTGATGATGGCCTCCGCGATAATCGAACGCGCGGAATTGCCCGTGCACAAGAAGAGCACATTGTACGTCGTATCGTCTGCCATTGGTTCCTCCCTCAGCAGTCACAAACAAGCTCGTCCAGCACCGGCTGGCAAAGCTCTGGACGTCCCCCACAGCAGTCTTCCATCATGTAACCGAGCAACCCACGAAGGCCCTCCATGTCAGCTGCATAGCGGATGGATCGACCGTCGCGCTCCGCGCGGATCAAGCCCGCCCGCGTGAGCACTGCCAAATTCGCGCTCATCGTGTTTTGTCTGATGTCGAGCGTGGCCGCGATGTCACCTGCTGCCATCCCATCCGTCCCTCTCCGGATAAGCAAACGCAGCACTTCAAGGCGTGTGTCGTGGGCAAGCGCAGCAAAGGCATCAATGGCTTTGATCGTATCCATGCATCATGAATTCATGATATTTGGAACCTTGTCAACGCCGCCAGCAAAACTTGTGCCTCCATTGCGATCCGCCTATGTCTTGCGCTGCAATGCGAAAACTCGGAGCGCGCCATGGCCGCCTTTGAAACCCAAAACGCCGCAAACGCTGTCGGTAGCAAAACCGCTGCCGAGCGTTTTGGCGTGATCGAGCGGCCGCCGCTTGAGTGGAATGCGGATGTCGAGCGCGAGACCGCGCACCTTTACGACAAGGTCAGGGACCACATTCCGGAGATCGAATGGCCGATCTACGCGCCCTATGTGGCGGCGATCAATCGGTTGAAGAAAGAGCGCGACGCCGTCATCCTCGCGCATAATTATCAGACCCCCGATATTTTCCACTGTGTTGCCGATATCGTGGGCGACAGCCTGCAGCTCGCCAAGGAAGCCACCCGTGTAGATCAGCAGGTCATCATCCAGTGCGGCGTGCACTTCATGGCCGAGACGTCCAAATTGCTGAACCCGGACAAGACGGTTCTGATCCCGGATATGAAAGCCGGTTGCTCGCTGTCGGAGAGCATTACCGGCGCCGACGTTCGGCTGCTGCGCGAAAAATACCCTGGCGTACCGGTGGTCACCTACGTGAATACCTCGGCCGATGTAAAAGCCGAAACCGACATCTGCTGCACATCGTCAAACGCGGTGCAGGTGGTCGAAAGTTTTGGCGTCGATCGCGTGCTGTGTATCCCGGACGAGTATCTGGCCCAGAACGTGGCAAACCAGACGGATGTGAAAATCCTTACGTGGAAAGGCCATTGCGAAGTGCATGAGCGCTTCACCGCCGAGGAACTGCTCGCCTACAAGGAAGCCGACCCCTCCATCCAGATCATCGCGCATCCCGAATGCCCGGTAGAAGTGGTGGAAGTGGCGGACTATGCGGGCTCCACATCCGGCATGATCAACTATGTCCGCGACCAGCGCCCGCCCAAGGTTCTGCTGGTGACCGAATGCTCCATGGCCTCCAACATTCAGTCGTCTGTGCCCGACGTTGAATTCGTCAAACCCTGCAACCTCTGCCCCCACATGAAGCGTATCACGCTGCCGAAGATCTTGGATGCACTGTGCGAGATGAAGGAAGAAATCCACATCGACCCCGCGATTGCAGGCAAGGCGCGGCTTGCGGTGGAGCGCATGGTGAATTTGAAGCAGTGATTGTCCCGCGTTCCCACACGCTTACCCTCCCCCGTAGACGTGGGAAGGCGGACCTCGAAACCCCGCTAAAACAGAGCTGTTCGAGCCTGGCGGAGGGTTTTGCGATCAATTGCGGGTGCGGCGACTTCCCTCCCACGTTTACGGGGGAGGGTAAGGATGGGGGTTGTCCAGCATGACCAATCCCATCCTCATCATCGGCGGTGGCCTCGCCGGTCTCTTCTGCGCCCTCAAACTTGCGCCCAAAGCCGTCACCATATTGGCCTCCGCCCCCATCGGACGCGGCGCATCTTCTGCTTGGGCACAGGCAGGCATTGCGGCGGCCGTTGCCCCGGGCGATACCATTGAAAAACACGTCCAAGACACGCTGATCGCAGGCGATGGCATCGTCGATGAGGCCATCGTTCGCGGTATGGCTGGCGAAGCTGCCGACCGCATCACGGACCTGTTGGAATATGGCGTGCCGTTCGACCGTGACCTTGAGGGCACGCTTCTCGTCTCCCGCGAGGCAGCCCATTCCGAAAACCGCGTCGTGCGCGTCAAGGGTGACATGGCGGGCCGTGCGATCATGCAGGCACTGGTCACCGCAGTTGAAAATGCGCCGCACATTCGGCTCTATGAAGGCTATGTGGTCGAGGAACTGATAACTCAGGACGGCGCAGTCACGGGCGTCATTGCGCGCGATCATGCAGGGCAGGGCGATCTGCAACACGTCCACGGTTCAAATGTCATCATGGCAACCGGCGGCGTCGGGCATCTTTATGAAGTGACCACCAACCCGACCGAAGCACGCGGCGGCGGGATCGGCATGGCTGCGCGGGCAGGCGCGCGCATGGCCGATATGGAGTTTGTTCAATTCCACCCGACCGCGATCAATGTCGGCAAAGACCCTGCACCCTTGGCGACCGAAGCGCTGCGCGGCCACGGGGCGCAATTGTTCAACGCTGGTGGTAAGCGCTTCATGCTGGACTTGCACCCCGATGCCGAGCTTGCGCCGCGCGATGTGGTGGCGCGGGGCATCTTCGCGGAGGTTAAGGCGGGCCGGGGCGCGTTTCTGGATTGCACCAAAGCCGTTCACCACTTTGAAGCCGAGTTCCCAACCGTTTGGGGCTATTGCCAAGACGCGGGCATTGACCCTTCCAAAGAAGGAATTCCAGTCATCCCGGCGGCACATTACTTCATGGGCGGCATCTGGACAGACGCGGACGGACGCACATCACTACCTGGGTTCTGGGCCGCCGGTGAGTGCACCTCAACCGGCGCACATGGGGCCAACCGGCTGGCTTCGAATTCGCTCTTGGAGGCCGTCGTGTTCGCAGCCCGCATCGCACAGGTGCTCGGAAGTGGCGACGCCGACGAAGCGCCTGTCAGTTGGCAAAACGGCTCAGTGGAAACCGACGACCATCCGCTTGCCGTGGATCACCCAAATATGACACGCCTGCGCCAAACCATGAGCGCGCATCTCGGTGTTCTACGTGACGAAGACGGCATGCGCGACGCGTTGGAAGTCATCATCGCGCTGGAAGGCGAAGCCCATTCCCAGCGTTTCAAAAACGTCATCACGACAGCCAAGCTGATCGCAATCGCGGCCCTCAACCGCCCCGAAAGCCGCGGCGGTCACGCACGCACGGACCACCCCGATGAAGTCGCAAGCTGGAAACGCCGGACACTTTTGACGCTGGAACAGGCGGAAAGCGTTACAGACGCGTTGATGGGTTGACCGTCAAAGCGCAGCGATGGCGTCCGCGATGACCTGCTTCACCTGCAGGCCCTCAACTTGTGAAAATTCCAGATCTTCGGTGCCCAGATAGCTCGTCTGGTTGCGTACCGTCCAACCGTTTGTCGCAATCGTGTAGGTCGCCTCCGGGTCAACATCCAACTCAGCGGCATAAACAAAGTCGCCTGTGCGCTGATCGAGCGATGTTGCGGTGTGCTGGTTGGTGCGCTCCAAGATGGTGAGCAATTGCTCACCCGACACCGTGGTCGTTTGAAGATCGCCATCAAAGCGCACAAACGCATTGAAGTCGTACTGCGTGACAGGGCCGACCTCGAGGCCGGTGCCGAACGTCGTGTGACCAATAAAGGCGATGTCGGCGTCCGTGGCGGCGCGCATCGCTTCCGAGGCAAAAAGGATGGACTGCGCCAGATCAAACGTTTCTGGCATCGTACCAACGACGGCTTTGTCCTCATCCGTCAAATGCTCTTCAAGCGCCGTCGCCACGGCGTTGCCCACGTCGCTATCGACATCGTCATCCGGGTTTACGTCGACATATTCCAGTGTCGTGTCTGCGCCGCCATCGGCATTGAAGGTCATTGAAGCAACAGTGAAGCCATTGCCCCAGGAACCTGGGTGCACATAGGCGAGCGTGTCGGTTTCGTGGGTGAAGTTCAGGTGGTCATGCCCGCCAATCAAAAGGGTGCGCGCGGGCAGGAGATCGAGCATATTCTTGTCGGCGGCAACGCCCGCGTGCGAAATCACCAGCGCAGCATCGGCATCGCGCGTTACGGATGGCATCACACTACGCGCCCAAGCGACCGGCTTCGGCAGGCGAAGCGTCGGGCGCACCGGCGCGCGGTATGTGAAGATGTTGTCAGTCGCCAGACCAGTGATAGCCAGCTTCTTGTCGAACACATTGAGCGTCATTGCAGCAGGTGCAATCAACTCGCCAGTGCGCGCATCAATGATGTTGGACAGCACGTTGACGCCACGCGCTTCAGCTTCGCGTGTGAAGATCGCCATGTCTTCCAGAACCGCCGTCTCGTGGTTGCCGATGTTGAAATAAACCGGCGCGATCTGCGTCAGTTTCTCAAGTGCGACGAGGTCTGCTGAGACGCGGCTGCGCAGAGCGACGACATTGCCACGCTCAAACTGGTCGCCATTGATGACGATGATTGCGCGGCCACCGGCCTGCGCCACGCGGTTGCGGACGGCGGCGACCAATTGGGCCAGGCGGCGGTAGGGCGAGTGCATGTCAGAAAGGATGATCGCGGTCACATCCGGAGCGTTTTGACCAAATGCCAATTTTGGCGCTGCAGCGGTGGCAGCAACCACGGCACCGGCGCGCAGGACAAGGCGACGCGAGATGGCAGCAGACATGAGGTAGGACATGACAGGTTCCTTCGAAGTTTTGTATTGTTTTGAAGCATTTACGTTGCTTCATTGACTCTGGTGTGACGGTTTCATTGCGGAATTATGACTGGCCACAGTGGCTTGCCCAAAACAGCCGACACGCGTAACCAAGCCACATGACCCGCACAGCACTTCCGCCATCTCTGCCCGCGCTCCTCGTCGAA
>JBCBHR010000063.1:0-8309 GCA_038525365.1 Pseudomonadota bacterium
TATGCGGTCATCGCAGACGAGTTGACCGCTGACGAGGCCTGGACGGCAGCGCATGTGCACGAAGCGCTGTAGCTTCTGCATCTTCACCCCATTGCTCCATGTTGAAGTCTTCGTCCACATGCGCTGCCGTCCAGGCCTCGTCAGCGGTCAACTCGTCTGCGATGACCGCATAGCCGAGCACCGCCGAACCGGTCAGCGTCGTCATGGAATGAAGCGCAGCGAGCACCAACGGATCCTTGATCTGATTGACCAGCACACCAAACCCGGCCACCGCCGCCTTTGGCTGCGTCACGTGCATAATGCCCTGCGCCAAGATGAACCGACTGCCCACATGTGACGCGATCCAATCCAGCACCGGATCCCACGCCTCGTTTTGCCGCTCGACCAACGCATCCGGCGCATCGGCGCGATAACACAGCGCATCCGTGCCAACATATCGGATGACATCCTCTGCCACCGCCTGAATGTCGGTTGCTACACCGTCGATTGCGGTGTTGAGCAGCCGGTAGATCGGCATGGTTTTGGCATCGATGAACTCGCCCTGCGCGTCAAACTCTGCGGCCAGCATTTGAGCAGCCGCTTCCTTTGGCACGACGATAACGTTGCGGCCCGGCGTCTTGATCGCGCGGCCATCGAGCACGATCTGAAACCCGCCCTCCGCTTCGACCATGCCGACTGCGTCGTAGAAGCGTTTTGGCATCGGCGTCTTCGACGCCTGCCTCGCCGCCTCAACCGGGTTCAGCGCCGCAGCTTCCAGATCCGTCAGAATATCGCGCATAAGCTTGCTTTGTCCTCATTGGCGCACATCGCATCACGCCGTTGCCCGTGCCATACTCGCGCGCGATTCGAGATGCAATTACGGTCACCATGGACGACACAAACGATCTCTTCGGAAGCGTACCACCACAGCCAACCCCAAAGCCCGCCGCGGCACCGGCCAAACCGGTGAAGAAGGCAGCGAAGCCAAAGTCAAACGGCGGTGATGATGGCGGAGGCTATGACGCGTCGTCGATTGTGGTGCTGGAAGGTCTGGAACCGGTGCGCCAGCGGCCGGGAATGTATATCGGCGGCACGGATGCTAAAGCGCTGCATCACCTGTTTGCCGAAGTCATAGACAATTCAATGGACGAGGCAGTAGCGGGCCATGCCACATTCATTGAAGTTGAGCTCGACGCCGAAGGATTTTTGTCAGTGACCGACAATGGCCGCGGCATTCCCGTCGACGCGCATCCCAAGTTCACCGATAAGTCCGCGCTTGAGGTCATCATGACCACGCTGCACGCGGGCGGAAAGTTCAACGGCGATGCTTACGAAACGTCCGGCGGCCTGCATGGCGTCGGTGTGTCCGTCGTCAACGCTCTGTCTGACAAGCTCGAAGTTGAAGTCGCCCGCAATCGCAAACTTTACCGCCAGACGTTTTCACGCGGCAAGGTGCAAGGCCCTGTCGAGGAACTCGGTGAGGTGCACAACCGGCGCGGCACCAAGGTGCGGTTTCATCCCGACGGCGAGATCTTTGGCGCGGGCGCGAAATTCAATCCCGAAACACTCTACAAGATGGCGCGCTCCAAGGCTTATCTCTTTGGCGGTGTTGAAATCCGCTGGGAATGCGCGCCAGAGCTGCTTGGCGAGAAATCGAAGATCGAGCCAAAGGCCACGTTCCATTTCCCCGGCGGGCTGAAAGATTATCTGGAGGCATCGCTGACCGGCGATCACCGCGTCACGGAGCAGGTGTTTGCGGGCAAGTCCGACAAGAATACGGGGCACGGCGCTGTTGAATGGGCGATCACCTGGCACACCGGGGATGGGTCAGTGGCATCGTACTGCAACACCATCCCCACCGGCGACGGCGGCACACATGAGGCTGGCTTTCGACAAGCGATCACGCGTGGGCTGAAGGCCTATGGCGAACTGACAGGCACCAAACGCGCAAACATCATCACGACCGACGATGTCATGACGTCCGCCGCCGCCATGTTATCGGTCTTCATTCGCGAGCCGGAATTCGTGGGGCAGACCAAGGACAAGCTCGCGACCGTCGAGGCGCAAAGGATCGTTGAAAACGCAGTGCGCGATCCCTTCGATCATTGGCTCGCCGCTTCACCGCAGGAGGCCAACCGGCTGCTTGAGTGGGTGATGGAGCGCGCCGATGAGCGCGTGCGCCGCCGCAAGGAAAAGGAAGTCACGCGCAAATCTGCCGTCCGCAAACTACGCTTGCCCGGCAAGCTTGCCGATTGCACGCAAAACGCGGCTGCGGGTGCAGAGCTTTTCATCGTCGAGGGTGATTCAGCGGGCGGCTCGGCAAAGCAGGCCCGCAACCGCGCGCTTCAAGCCGTCTTGCCGTTGCGCGGTAAAATTCTGAACGTTGCTTCGGCTGGCCGCGAGAAAATGGGCGCAAACCAGCAGATTTCTGACATCATCCAAGCGCTCGGCGTAGGGACCGGCACGAAGTACCGAGAAGATGACCTGCGCTACGAGCGCATTATCATCATGACGGACGCCGACGTGGACGGCGCGCACATCGCGTCGCTGCTTATCACGTTTTTCTTCCAGGAGATGCCGGACTTGATCCGCAATGGGCACCTCTTCTTGGCCGTGCCGCCACTTTACAAGCTGACCCAGGGCAACCGCTCGCTCTACGCACGAGACGACGCGCATCGCGCGGAAATCATGGAACGTGAGTTTAACGCCAACAAAAAAGTCGAAGTCAGCCGCTTCAAGGGTCTCGGCGAAATGCTGCCTGCGCAGTTGAAGGAAACCACGATGAACCCGGCAAAGCGCGCGCTGCTGCGTGTGGAAATCGACGAGTTCGACCCTGCCGCCACAAAGCGCGCGATCGGCGACATCATGGGCACCAAACCGGAAGCCCGGTTCAAGTTCATTCAGGACAACGCCGAATTCGCCGCTGATCTCGTAGACATCTAAGCGTTAAGCGGCGATATCGACATCCATGGCAGCCACCGCACGGGCATGGCTGCGCGCATTTGTGCGCACCGCATCAAGATAGATGCCACGCAAGAGACCACGCAAATCATCATTGGCGGGCCGACGCGAGGCTTGCGCCGATGCGTCGTAGGCTTCCATAACGGCATGAGTGACTTCCTGCACACCGGCATCCAAGCGACCACGCGCGACCGCTGCCCATTGAGCGATGGCGCGGGTGAAGATGACATGTGTGTGCTCGGCAAGGCCCGCTCGTGAAAGGAGGGCTCGCAACGGCGCTTCACGCGATCCGGCAAAGACGGATGCGACATCACCGCGGCTCATGGTTGTCAAAAGGGCAACCGCTGCCACTATGAAATCAACGTGCCCACAGCACACGGATCGCACCAACAGGACCGTGGTCAAACGACCATCATCGCAAAGCGTCTGGGTCAGTTCCGGCAGCTCATCCACGGATGCCTGCGCCACCAATTCAATCACGGAACGCTGGATCGCTGCACCTATGATGTCACCGGCCCGCTCCTCACTGAGCGCATAGGCGACCAACGCTTTTGCATCCTGACAGGCTTCGCCCGCTGCAAGTAGGAGCCGATACCGGAAGACCGCAGGAAGTTCTGAAGATTCGAGCAGCCGCGCACGCACATCGGGCGTCGTTGCGTGGCGATCAACCAACAACCGCAGTGTCTCGTTGCAAACATGGGCTGTACTGTTGTCCAAAAGTGCGATTGCTGCTTCCGCCGTGCCATAGCGCGCCAATGCAAGCGCCAAAAGGCGGCCAACATGGCTGCGCGATGCCATGAGCGGCTGCAAACGTGGGTCGCCTTGCCGAACGCGATCGGCAAGATCGGTCTCGCGCACAATGGGGGAACGCACGACAATCAGCGAAGCGATATCATAGCGGTCGCACAGCAGCGCATTGATGACATGGTCTGGCGCGTGCCCACTGCCCGCCAGCGCATCGGCCATCGCCATGCGCACATGAGGCGATGGATCATCACACAGTTCCGCCAAGGCTGCTTCTGCCGCCACTCGGTCTTCAAAGGCGAGCTCTGATGTCAGGTAAGCCCGCGCCAAGGCTGACGCCGCTGCCGAGCGCTTGCGCACGTCCGCCGTTGTTTTCCAATTCAGGAATCGTTTGATGATCATTGCCGTCCCCGCCGCCTTTAGCGGAACGCTATCGATCAAAACGTTTACAATTGGTTCACCATATCCCGTAACACGCGCTTAACCACGATTTTGGGGGGCGCCCGGCCGGCCCAACGTAAAAATCTCCCCCAAACCGCCGAAGTCCCGATAGCCCAAACGCATCACTGGCTTTGCCGCGCTGGTGTCGAACAGGCCGCCTGTCAGAAACGCGGGATCGATGTGCACGCCGACGACTTCGCCGAAAACTGTGTGCGTGTCCAACTGACGACCGTGCCGGTCTGTCTGACGCTGGATCGTCGTAACCACACACTCCAACGATGCGGGACAATCACGCACGCGAGGCGCATCGACCGCGTGACCGGGCGCCATGGCCAAACCCGCCAGTTCAAATTCTGAAATGTCTGCGGTGACGGATGCGGACGTTTCGTTCATCTGATGCGCAAGGTCGGCAGAAACGAAGTTGCAGGTGAATTCACGCGTGGCGTCCGCATTGGCCACGCTGTCTTTCCAACCCTCGGATGAAAACATCACGATGGGCGGCCGCCCGGCAACGGCATTGAAGAAAGAATACGGCGCAAGATTGACGCTACCGTCAGCGCCGCGCGTGGAGATCCAGCCAATCGGGCGCGGCGCGACAATTGCCTTGAACGGGTCATGTGGCAGCCCGTGCCCATCTTCCGGCCGATAGAACACACCACTCATATGTTGGCAGGTCCGGCGTACTCCGACACTTTCGCCGCCAAATCGGGTCGCGGGCGTTCAGGGATCGTCGCATCGGTGGAGCCGATATGGACGATGCCAGCCATGCGTTCCTGCGGGTCCAACCCAAGTATCGCGCGGCCTTTTGCGTCATCGCTGTACCAGCCGGTCACCCAATTGGCGGCATAGCCCGCAGCGGTAACTGCACTGACCAAATTCATGCAGACCGCGCCCGCCGACAGAAATTGCTCCCAACCGGGAATATGCGAACCGGCATCCGGCGATGAAACCACGCCAACGGCGATTGGAGCGCGGTTCAGGCGGTTGCGCTCCCGGTCTGCGTCACTATCTGCAAGGTCGCCGCGCATCTCAACCGCACGCGCCAAAAGCGCTTCGCCAATCGCGCTTGCGTGCTCCCGGCGATAGACGATAAAACGCCAAGGCTCGAGACGACCATGGTCCGGCACACGCGCAGCGATTGTCAGCAACCGGTTGAGAGATGCCTCGTCGGGACCCGGATCACGAAACATAGACAGCGGAATGGATTGCCTGGTCTCCAAAAAGCTCAGCGCCGCTTCATTCGCCATCCGTCGATCCTCAAATTGATGCCTGAGGCGCACTTAGGCCTCACGCCTTGAAATTGCCACCGCTCTGACGTCATAAGCACAGCATGCAGGCATCACGACTCCCATTCCTGATCACCCCGTTGTTGGCCATGATAGCAAGCGCATGTGTTGCGTACGCGCAGGACGTGGAGTTACCAGAAATCGTGGTGCCCAATGCCTATGCCCCAACGCAGACACCGTCGGCAGGGGCGGCCACATTCCAACCCACCGTGACGTTGGAAGCGCGACTTACCGAAGAGAGCGACCCGCTGAACGGTGGACTGATCTGGCGTATTTTCGATACGCAAACCGGGCCGGACGGAAAACTGCCGCTGATCGTGACAACGCAAGGCGGCACCGCGCAGGTGCAGCTGTTTCCCGGAGACTATTTCATCCACACGACGTTCGGCCGCGCGAGTGCCTCGTCGCGGTTGACTGTCGGCACCGAACCCCTGATCGAAACGGTGGTGCTGAACGCAGGCGGATTGCGGCTTGGCGCGACACTGCCCGATGGCAGCCCGGTTCGTGACGGAAAGCTTGTGTTCGACATCTATGAGTCGGAGATAACAGCCGCTGATGGCGAACGTCGGATGATACTGCCCGGTGTGCCGCCGCGCCAAATCGTGCGCCTGCCCGAAGGCACCTACCACATTGTTTCCCGCTACGGTGACATCAACGCCGAAATCAGGGCCGATTTGCATGTGCAGGCAGGCAAGACGACCGACGCTGCCATCGAGCACCGCGCCGCGCTCGTCACGCTCAACCTTGTGCGTGAGGCAAACGGCTTTCCCTTGCCGGACACGGCCTGGTCAGTGCTCGACAGCTCGACCGGCGGCATCATACGCGAAGACATCGGCGCGTATCCGTCTATGATCTTGGCCGCCGGTGAATACACCGCTGTCGCAAAGCACCGTGATCGCTTGTTTCAGGAAGAGTTCGCGGTCGCGCCCGGTCGCGACATGACCGTGCGCCTTCGCACCGATGAAAACGAAGTTGACCCCAACGCGTCACAAGACCTGAACTGAGCCGCTCAGCCGCAGGGCCCGGCTTTCTTGGCGCGCTTTGCGTTCAGCTGCGCCCCGGTCGGGTCGAGCGAAAACACGCTGTCATAGAGCACCTGCAAGAGGTCTTTGCGCTCTCCAACTTTCGCCAACTCGTCCCAGTGAAGCGGTTTGCCGATCCATGCTTTGATCTGCTTGCCATATAGCCGCTGAAACTCCCGGATGAGCAGCGAGGTGCGAAGCGTTAGCGAAAATTGACTGACAAGATGGAACACTCGTCCATTCTGGCCTTCAAAGTAGACCGGGATAACAGAAGCCTGCGCGCTTTGAACAAGGCGCGCGACAAACATTTTCCAAGGCAGATCGCGCGCTCGGCCCAAACCTTTGGGCGCCGTCGCAACGCCCCCGGACGGGAATACAATGATGGTCACGCCTTCTTTGAGGAGGCTGACGGCCTCTTTGCGTGTCTTCAAGTTCATGGCCACCGCTTCTTTTGATTCTTCAAAAGATATCGGCAGTGAATAGGGCCGGATTTCCGGCACTTTCAGGAGATCGTTGTTGATGATGACGCGAAACGGGCGACCCAATTGCTCTGCTAGGGATAGAAAGGCGATGCCGTCACCAATTCCGTATGGATGGTTGGCGACCATGACGAGCGGCGTGTCCGGCAGGTCGAAAGGCGGCCATTGGCCACCCGCGGCATCGAGTTTCACCTCGATCAGATTGAGCATTTCAGTGAAAACAGAATCAGTCTTCCCGAAAATTTCGTTGCGCCAATATTCGTAAAGATCAGCTAACTTTTCACGACCTGACGCATTTTCGATTGCGCGAATGAACCAACGCTTCAGCGGAGGATCGTTGGGCCGCGCGTAGCTAAGCTCGGCAAAACGCGTATCTTTCGTCATACGTTAGGCCCTGTTCAGCCGCCCTGCAGCGCAATGCGCCGCCGACGACCTCCTCCCATTGCCACTCCATATACGTTACGCCCGGCGCGAAACCAAGGATTCACCGCCGCGCTCTTTTGACATCCGGGGCAATGGCTTCCTCGGCCAGCAACGCAACGGCATCATCCAAAGACATCGACGTTTGGTCGCGCGAGCCAAGACGGCGGATGTTTACCGCGCGCTCCTCGGCTTCCCGTTTGCCGACGACAACGATGACCGGAACCTTTTGCAATGAATGCTCACGAACCTTGTAGTTGATCTTCTCGTTGCGGAAATCGGTGCGCACTTCGATCCCGACTGCCTCCAGTGCATCGGCGACGTCCTGTCCGTAAGCGTCTGCTTCCGATGTGATGGTCGCGACGACGGCTTGCACCGGCGCGAGCCAGAGCGGAAAATGCCCGGCATAGTTCTCCATCACAATGCCGAGGAAGCGCTCCATGGAGCCGCAGATGGCGCGGTGGATCATGACAGGCTGCTTCTTCTCGGAGTCTGAATCGATGTAAAACGCGCCAAACCGCTCCGGCAGGTTGAAGTCCACCTGCGTGGTCCCACATTGCCACTCCCGGCCAATCGCGTCTTTCAAAGTATATTCGAATTTCGGCCCGTAAAACGTGCCCTCGCCTTCATTGATCCCGATCTTGATGCGCGGGTCGGCTGCCGCCATTTTGTCGAGTGAGCGCTTAAGGATGTCCTCGGCGTGGTCCCACATGGCATCGGTGCCGACGCGCTTTTCTGGACGGGTCGCAAGCTTCACCTCTACTTCCGTGAAGCCGAAATCATCATAGACCGACATCATGAGATCATTGATCTTCATGATCTCGGCTTCGAGTTGCTCCTCGGTGCAAAACACATGGGCATCATCTTGGGTGAACCCGCGCACACGCATTAGGCCATGCATCGCCCGACGGCTCGTAGCGGTGCACCTTGCCGAATTCCGCCATCCGCAGCGGAAGCTCGCGATAGGAGCGCTGGCC
>JBCBHR010000064.1:0-8273 GCA_038525365.1 Pseudomonadota bacterium
AACGCGGGACAGCGATCAAAAGGCAAGCCTCATGCCAAAGTCGTAGATGCGCGGGTTCGCGCCGCGCCGATAGCCTAGTCGCGATTGGCTTTGATCAAATCCGCAAACCGCTGAAACAGGTAGTGGCTGTCTTGCGGGCCGGGCGAGGCTTCCGGGTGATGCTGGACGGAGAAGACCGGCTTTCCGTCGACCGCCAAGCCGCAATTGGAGCCGTCAAACAGCGAGACATGCGTTTCCGTCACGCCTGGCGGCAAGGACGCGCTGTCCACCGCGAAGCCATGGTTCATCGACACGATCTCGACCTTGCCGGTGGTGTGATCCTTCACCGGATGGTTCGCGCCATGGTGGCCCTGATGCATTTTCACGGTTTTCGCGCCCAGCGCGAGTGCGAGCATTTGGTGCCCGAGGCAGATGCCAAATACGGGGATGCCGCTTTCAATCAGATTACGGATCATCGGCACGGCGTATTCGCCGGTGGCTGCGGGATCACCTGGGCCATTGGACAGGAAAATGCCATCCGGTTTGTGCGCGAGAATGTCCGAAGCCGACGTGCTCGCGGGAACGACAGTCACCTTCGCGCCGAGCCCGGCCAGCAGGCGCAAGATGTTGCGCTTCACGCCGAAGTCGATCGCCACGATATGCATGGCGTCGGCACCGGCGTCGCTATAGCCCTCATCCCAAACCCATGGCGCTTGCGTCCACTGGCTCGATTGTCCCGATGTCACGTCCTTGGCGAGGTCAGTTTGCTCAAGCCCACTCCACGCTTTGGCACGTGCTGTCAACGCCGCAACATCAAATTGACCGGAAGGATCATGCGCGATGACCGCATTGGCCAGCCCGTGTTCGCGGATGTGCGCTGTCAGCGCGCGTGTATCGATGCCTGAAAGACCGATAATGCCGCGCGCGGCGAGCCAGTCGTTGAAGTGTTTTGCCTGCCGATAGTTCGACGGATCGGTCACCGGGGCTTTGAAAATCGCCCCCACAGCGCCCGCTCGGTTCGCAGGCGTCAGGTCTTCAATGTCTTCGTCATTGGTGCCCACATTGCCGATATGCGGGAAGGTGAAGGTCACGATCTGCCCGGCATAGGATGGGTCGGTGAGGATTTCCTGATAGCCGGTCAATGCGGTGTTGAAGCAGACTTCGGCCTCGATTGCGCCGGTCGCCCCGCAGCCTTGGCCGCGCAGTATCGTGCCGTCTGCCAGTGCCAAGACAGCGGTTGATTTTGGTTCAATCCATGGTTGCGCCGTGTCATCCAGCGCCGTCTTCGGGCTGCTCATCATGTGCTCATCTGTGCGGCAGAAGGTGCTCTTGCGTGTGCGGCGCAAAACACCATATTTCGGCTGAAAGCAAGGATGAAGCATTTGCGCGTCACTCTTTCCCCGGCTTTGAGGCGTTTTGAAGTATTGGGCGCAGTGCCCAAAAATCGTTCGTTGGCAACTGAAAAAACCGAACAGTCCACACGTAAGAGTGTGTTGCCACTGCGCATCGACCGCATTATTTTCGAGTGACGCCACAGGAAGGACACCATGCGTGAAGCTATCCAAGCAGCGTTGAAACAAGCCCAAAAATCAGAAGACAAATGCCGCGTGTCAACGTTGCGTTTGATTTGTGCGGCCATCAAAGACCGAGACATCGCTCATCGCGGCGCGGGCAAGGATCCCGTAAGCGAGACGGAGATCAGCGAGATATTGGTCAAGATGATTAAGCAGCGCAAGGAATCGGCTTCCACCTATGAAGAGGCGAACCGTCTTGAGCTTGCGGAACAGGAGCGCAAGGAAGCCTCCATCATCGCTGAGTTTTTGCCCGCCCAGTTGTGCGAAGACGAGGTCAAGCAAGCTTGCGCCCAAGTGGTCGAGCAGACCGGCGCTGAGGGCCTGCGCGACATGGGCAAGTGTATGGGTGTCTTGAAGGAAAACTATTCCGGCCAGATGGATTTTTCCAAGGCGTCCGGCATCGTGCGAGACATGCTGCGATAGTTCGAGCCGGACCTAGCCGAAAACCGAGACCCAAACGATTGGCAGCAGGATTGCCGTTGCGATGGCGTTCAGGCCCATCGCAATGCCCGCAAATGCGCCTGCCACTTCATTGACCTGCAAAGCCCGCGCGGTGCCGATGCCATGTGACGCGGTGCCCATGGCGAACCCGCGCGCCTCCCATCGTTTGACCCGCGCTAAATCCATGGCAAGCGGCCCCAGTGCTGCGCCTATGATGCCAGTCAAAATGACAAGGACGGCGGTCAGGGACGGCAAGCCGCCGAGCTGTTCTGTGATGCCCATGGCAATCGGCGCGGTGACCGACTTCGGCGCCATCGCCAACACCACGTCGTCCGCCGCGCCCAGCACCCAGGCCAGCAAAACGGCGCTCGCCGAAGCCACCGCAGAGCCCGCAATGACGCTGATGATCAGTGTTGGCGCATGGCGGCGGACTTTCGCAAATTGCCGATAAAGCGGGACAGCAAGTGCGACCGTGGCGGGGCCCAGCAGAAAATGCACAAACTGCGCCCCCTCAAAGAAGGTGTCATAGGGCGTTTGCGTGATCGCCAACATGGCGACCAACAGCAGAACTGCAATGGCCACCGGATTGACGATTGGCGTGCGCCCAGACCAGCGGTGAAGCGCATCTCCGATTTGATAGGCGATCAGCACAAGCGTCAGATGCAAGAGCGGTGATGTGGAAAGATAGACCCACACATCGCGCACATTGCCTGTTTCGATGGTCTCAATCATCAGTGTCGATGCCCCGCGCGTTCATGAGCGATTGTGCAAGGAGGCCGGTGACGACGATGGCCAGCAGCGTTGACGCAATAAGAGTGACCGTGATTGGCACAAGGTCATCACCGAGCAGCGCCATGTGCACGATGATCCCGGTCCCCGCTGGCACGAACAGGAGCGACAGGTTCTTCAAAAGCGCATCAGAAACGGTCGCCAAGTCATCCGGCAGCCCGCCCTTGATGAGGAGGCCAACGAGCAGGATGACCATCCCCGCAACCGGGCCGGGCATCGGCAGGCCAAAATAGGCCACCAGCGCCTCGCCCGCGAGCTGGCAGGTGAAAATGATTGTGATCCAAAAGAGCATCATGTTCGCTTTCGCACAGTTCTCGATATCCCACGAGATTGCGCACCGACCACGGTCTTGTATAGCTGCTTTTGGAAAGGCATCTTCAACCCATGCGCTTCTCGCCCGGCTTCCTCGATGAAATCCGCGACCGTGTTCCGATCTCCGATGTGATTGGAAGCCGGGTGACGTGGGACAAGCGCAAGACGAACACGTCGCGCGGGGACTATTGGGCCTGCTGCCCGTTTCATGGCGAAAGCACACCGTCCTTCCACTGCGAAGACAAGAAGGGCCGCTATTACTGTTTTGGTTGCGGCGCGTCGGGCGATCATTTTCGCTTTATTACGGAGCTCGAGGGCACATCGTTTCCCGAGGCAGTGGAGCGTATCGCGTCCATGGCGGGCGTCAGCATGCCAACGCCGGACCCCGAGGCCGAAAAGCGCGAGCGTCAACGCGCCACGCTCTATGATGTGATGGACGAAGCTGCGCGGTTCTTTGAAGCGCAACTGCAAACGCAAACCGGAAGCGCTGCACGGGCTTATCTGCGCGACAGGGGGCTGACCGCCTCCACCATTCAGAAATTCCGCCTTGGATTTGCGCCTGACAGCCGTAAGGCCCTCAAGGAGCATTTGGCGTCGAAAGGCGCGACCAAGGAGCAAATCGAACAATGCGGGCTCGTCATTCACGGTGACGATATCGCGGTTTCCTATGACCGGTTTCGCGACCGCATCATGTTTCCCATCGAAGACCCGCAGGGCCGCGTGATTGCCTTTGGTGGTCGGGCCATGTCGAAGGACGTGCCTGCAAAATATCTCAACTCGCCGGAAGGCCCGCTGTTCCACAAGTCCGACGTCTTGTTCAATTTCAAACGCGCACGGGCTGCCACCGGCAAGGACGGCACGATGATCGCGGTTGAGGGCTACATGGATGTCATCGCGCTTGATCAGGCGGGCTTTGGCAACGCCGTCGCACCACTCGGCACGGCCCTGACAGAAAGCCAGCTTGCCAAGATTTGGCGTGTGACCGGCGAGCCGATCCTGTGCTTCGACGGCGATCAGGCAGGTCTTCGCGCCGCCTACCGCTCACTTGATCTCGCCTTGCCGGAACTGAAACCCGGCAAGTCAGTCCGCTTCGCATTGCTGCCCGACGGCAAAGACCCGGACGATCTCGTCAAGGCCGACGGGCCGGAAGCGTTTCAAGGCATTTTGGGTCAAGCGCGATCGGCGGCTGATCTGCTGTGGTTGCGCGAAACGGGTGGCCGGACTTTTGACACACCGGAACGCCGCGCGCAGTTGGAAAGCGATCTTCGCGACGCGACAAATTTGATCCAGGACCCGTCCGTCAAGCGCCACTACGGCCAGGACATGCGCGAACGCGCCAATGCGTTTTTTGGTGTGCCGGATCGCGACAATCGCGGTCGACGGGGCGACCGGGGCGCCAATGATCGGCGTCCGTCTGCCGGGCGTCGGGGCCATGTCGCCATCAGCGAGCGCTTGACCAAATCCAGATTGCTCGCGACATCGCCCGCCAATGCCAACAACGGCCTGCCGGTGCGCGAAGCGGCACTCTTGTGCGCTGTGATCTCACATCCCGATTTGATCAGCGAGTTCTTCGATACATTTGTTTCGCTGGAACTTGAAAGTGATCGGGCCAACCAAGTGCGCCGGGCGGTCATCGACGCCTATTCGGCGGATGGTATGCGCGACCGCGACGAACTGATCGCCCATCCTGCATGCCAACGCGTGCAGCAGGCGATTGCTGATGCAGAGACCCAGACACGCCGACAAAGGCTATGGGTCTTCACCGCCCAGGCGGCCATTGAGGATACGCGCGAAGCTTTTGTGCAAGCCATGGAGCTGCACCAGCGCGCGCGTGGTCTCTCCCGGGAACTGCGCGCTGCCGAAGCGGCCTTGGCTGCAGATTCCACCGAGGTGAATTTTCAGCGCCTTGTCTCGATACAGGACAAGATCAGGCGCGAAAGCGGTCTTGAGGCTTTGATCGAAGGGTTTGGCCAGCTCTCGGGTCGCCCATCACGCACATTTTGAGACTTTTCGCGGCATATTTGCCACGCACTCGCGCGATTTCGGGCTTGTCCACGGAATCCTCGTGATTCCCTGTCCGGGTGCTTGGAAAAGCGAAAACGGGCACCTATTTGCGACAGCTAGAGCGGTGGTTTCACGCGAAGGGCCGCTATCTAGGGTTAATCGCCGATTAAGGCGAATTGGCTAAGCGCATCATGCCGCTCAGCGCGACGGGGAACTTGGTATGACAGCAGCGGGCAGGCGGAAACGCCCAACGCCAGCTGCCGGAGTGATCATTTACATGGCGACAAAAGTCAAAGAAAACAAAGACGCAGACACTGAAACGGAGGAGTCAGCCGACGGCCCACTTCTCGATCTTAGCGATGACAGCGTCAAGAAACTGATCAAAGCAGCGAAAAAACGCGGCTACGTGACGATGGACGAAATCAACGCCGTTCTGCCATCGGAACAGACAGATCCCGATAAAATCGAAGATGTCATGGCGATGTTCTCCGATATGGGGATCAATGTCGTCGAGGACGATGAGGCTGAAACGGCCGACAACGACAACGAAAGCAACTCAACCGAGCTTGCAACGTCGGCTGGCTCTGCCGTCACAACGACCGTCAAAAAGAAAGAACCGACCGATCGCACAGACGATCCGGTGCGCATGTATCTGCGCGAAATGGGTCAGGTCGAGCTTCTGTCGCGCGAAGGCGAGATTGCCATCGCCAAGCGCATCGAGGCCGGTCGCGAAACAATGATTGCGGGCCTCTGCGAAAGCCCGCTGACCTTCCAGGCAATTATCATCTGGCGCGATGAGCTGCTGGAGGAAAACATCCTCCTGCGCGATATCATCGATCTTGAAGCGACCTATGCTGGCCCCGAAGCCAAGCAAGCGCCGAAAGTGCCGACGCCGGAAGAAATTGAGCAAGCCCGCAAAGAGCGCGAAGAGAAAGAACGCGCACTGCGTCGCCCACGCAACCACGATGACATCACCGATGTCGGTGGCGAAGGCCGTGGCGAAGAGGAAGAAGACGAAGACGAGGTCAATCTGTCGCTCGCTGCGATGGAAGCCGAGTTGCGCGAAGACGTCATGAAGACGTTCGACGAAATTGCCTCCACTTACGCCAAGCTGCGCAAGCTGCAGGACCAACAGGTCGAAAACGCGCTCGTCGACGGCAAGGAAAGCCTCTCACCTGCGCAAAAGAAGCGTTATGCCGAACTGCGTGACGAGTTGGTCACGCAGGTGAAGTCGCTGTCACTCAACAACCAGCGGATCGACCAGCTTGTCGAACAGCTTTACGCGATCAACAAGGACCTCGTTCAATGCGAAGGCCGCCTGTTGCGCCTGGCCGAAAGCTATGGCGTCGGCCGTGAAGAGTTCCTGAAAGCCTATCAAGGCACAGAGCTTGATCCGAACTGGGTTGAAGGTCTTGCAGGTTCCGAAGCCAAGGCGTGGCAGGACTTTGCGGCCAAGGAGCCAAAGCGGATCGGCGAGTTGCGCTCCGATATCCAAGAGATCGCATCGGTCACCGGCATCTCGATCCCGGAATTCCGCCGCATCGTCAATCAGGTGCAAAAAGGCGAACGCGAAGCGCGCATCGCCAAGAAAGAGATGGTCGAGGCCAATCTGCGCCTCGTTATCTCGATTGCCAAGAAATACACCAACCGCGGCTTGCAATTCCTCGACCTTATTCAGGAAGGCAATATCGGGCTGATGAAGGCGGTGGACAAATTCGAATACCGTCGGGGCTACAAATTCTCCACCTACGCCACCTGGTGGATCCGTCAGGCCATCACCCGTTCGATTGCCGACCAGGCGCGTACGATCCGTATTCCGGTCCACATGATCGAGACGATCAACAAGATCGTACGCACCAGCCGCCAGATGCTCCATGAAATTGGCCGCGAGCCGACGCCGGAAGAGCTGTCGGAAAAGCTAGCGATGCCGCTCGAAAAAGTGCGCAAGGTGCTCAAGATCGCCAAAGAGCCGATCTCGCTTGAAACACCGGTTGGTGATGAAGAAGATTCGCATCTCGGCGACTTCATCGAGGACAAAAACGCGATCCTGCCAATCGACGCGGCCATTCAGGCAAACCTTCGCGACACGACAACACGTGTGCTCGCTAGCCTGACGCCGCGCGAGGAACGGGTGCTGCGCATGCGTTTCGGTATCGGCATGAACACTGACCATACGCTCGAAGAAGTTGGCCAGCAGTTCTCGGTGACCCGCGAACGTATCCGGCAGATTGAGGCGAAAGCCCTGCGCAAGCTTAAGCACCCAAGCCGAAGCCGCAAACTGCGCAGCTTCCTTGATCAGTAAAGGCGGGGGCTAAGGTCTGGTGATTGGGCGGTTTGGTATGGGTGAGCAGGCCGGTCGGTCTCTATCTGGATCACGCTCTGCACTGACGGTGGGTGTGGCCTTTGCCGCGCTGATCGGTGTGGCTGCGTGCACATCCGAAACGGAAACGTCGGTCCAAACGAGCCTTATTGGCACCGGCTCAGTCTCCAGTTTTGCAACCGCCCTTTTGGATACGCTTCAGCCGCAATCCATCGCGGGCGACCGGGAATATTGCGGATACATCCTGCGCAATCGCGATGGCACGCTGTCGTCAACGCCGGTGAGCCGCGGCCGCAAGACCTTTTGTGATTTGCCGCCACCCGGTCCCGCGGTCGTGGCCTCTTACCACACCCATGGCGGGCATGATCCCGACTACTACAATGAGTTCCCGTCATCGCGCGATATCTTGACCGACGTCAGTGATGGCATTGACGGTTACGTCAGCACGCCCGCTGGTCGCGTCTGGCGCGTGGACCACCGCCGACAGCGCGCAGTGCAGGTGTGCGGCGTATCGTGCGTCACCGCTGATCCCGATGCGCTGCAGTCGTCAACGCGGGTCATCGCGACGAGCTACACATTGGCAGCGATCCGCGAACTTGAAGACTAGACGCTGGAGGCTGCGAGGTGCTCGCCTGAGCACCCGCAATGCCTCGCCAAAGCCGCAATCTGAGTTTTCCTTGGCACCCATGACCCCAAAGTTCCTGACCTCCGCCACACTTCTTGCCACAGTTGCCACCCTCGCTTTTGCTTCCCCATCTCAAGCGCAAACCGGCATTGAGGCGGAAAACCTCATTTCGCGCATGCCGGAGGGCTATCACGTTGTCTTCAGCGACACCGCCAACCGCGACACGACT
>JBCBHR010000065.1:0-8109 GCA_038525365.1 Pseudomonadota bacterium
ACCGCTTCACCGATGACAGCACTCGCCATGGGGCTTGAAAAGAACTCGTGGTAAAGCGGCGACAAGACCGCTGAGACCAAGCTTGCGACGGCGAGAATGACCGGCCCCGCCAGCATCAAAACCGGCGCCTCATGCGCGTGCTTCGGCGTTTCGACCTTCGGGCCGAGGAATGGCTTTAGAGCAACCACAAAGCCGACGACAAACATCAGCGCGTTGCCCGCAATGGCGACGGCGGTGACCAGCAGTGCCCACGGCTCAGCCGACACTGCGACACCGTAGTAGAGCTCTTCCTTCGCCAAAAATCCGGTCATCGGCGGAAGTCCGCCCATGGAGATCGCGGAGAAAATTGCGGCACCGAACGTCACCGGCATCAGCGATAGCAGTCCGCCGAGCTTGGTCACATCACGCGTGCCCGCCTCATGATCCACATTGCCGGCGACCATGAAGAGGGCACCTTTGAACAATGAGTGGGCGATCAGATAGAGCACCGCGCCTTCGATGGCTTTGTGCGTGCCAAAGCCCGTCAACATAACGAGCAGACCGAGCGAGGCGACGGTCGTATAAGCGAGCATCAGCTTAAGGTCTGTTTGGCGCACAGCGAGGATGGTGCCAACCAACAGCGTCGTCCCGCCGAACAGCGGCAGCACGGTTTCCCATGCATCGGTATGACCCATGGCCGGGTTCAGCCGCATCAAGAGATACACACCCGCTTTGACCATGGTCGCCGAGTGCAGATAGGCGGAAACGGGCGTCGGCGCTTCCATGGCGTTTGGCAGCCAGAAATGAAGCGGGAATTGCGCTGACTTTGTGAATGCTCCCCCAAGCACCAACACGAATGCGGCGATGTAAAATGGGCTGTCCCGCAGGATGTCGCCAGATGCCAGCAGGAGCGAGAATTCCGACACGCCGGTGACATTCCAGATGACGATCAGGCCCGCCAGCAGGATCAGACCGCCTGCCCCGGTGACCACGAGCGCCTGCGTGGCTGAGCGTCGCGATTTCTCCGCATCGTGCTTGAAGCCGATCAGCAGGAACGAGGTGATCGACGTCAGCTCCCAGAACACGAAGAACATGAAGAAGGAGTCCGACAGGACCAATCCCTGCATCGCACCCATGAACATCAGGATGAAGCTCATGAACCGCCCCTGCATGGGGTGGCCCTTCATGTAGCCACCAGCGTAGAGGACGATCAGCGTACCGATGCCTGTGATCAAGAGAGCAAATGTCAGCGACAGCCCATCAATGAACCATGAGAAATTGACGTTGAATGACGGGATCCATTGATACCCGCCCGTGACGCGGCCACCCGTAGCGATTTCCGGCAAAAAGCCGCACCAATGCAAAAACAAAAACGCCGGTGCCAGCGCCAGTGCCCAAGCTCCGTTATGGCCCAACGCACGCATGATCGGCGGCGCGACAAGCGCTGCCGCGAACGGCACAAAAAATGCGAGGAATGTCAGGTCCATGGTGCGTTATGGGCCAAAAAGCTGGTGAGGCACTATTGTGCGTTGGTGCTAAGTGACTGCGATTTAGGCACTAACACCGACCGCGGCAAGCGAAACCGGACATCCGCACTCACGTTTTTGCTGCGACGCGAAGCGACGCATACAATGCCTTGTCGGTTTGCTGCAGGGAGCCTAACTCACCTTACACGAAACACACCTTGGGAAAAACATGACAGTCAGAGTCAAAAAGTCCGACGCGCAATGGCGCGAAGAACTAACGCCGGAGCAATTTCATGTCCTGCGAAAGCACGGGACAGAGCGTGCTGGTACATCACCGCTCAACGATGAAAAGCGCCCGGGTGTGTTCATCTGCGCCGGTTGCGATAATCCGCTTTTTGCGATGGACACGAAGTTTGAAAGCGGAACCGGTTGGCCAAGCTTTTATCAGCCAATCACACCGAACGCGGTGAGCGAACACAAGGATCGGTCCTTTTTCATGGTGCGCACCGAAGTCCGCTGCGCCAACTGCGACGGACATTTGGGCCACGTCTTCAATGATGGCCCGCAGCCGACCGGTTTGCGGTACTGCATGAACGGTGTCGCAATGCATTTCGTTGAGAAAGACGAATGATGCTGGCCCATGTGATGGCGATCTTCGGTCTATGCCTGTTTTCCTGCGGACCGGGAGACGACGCGATCAGTGATGACAGCCGGGTCTTGATCATCGGGGACTCCATTATGGCTTGGGCCCATGAGGACGGCGCATCGGTGGCGCATGCAGCCGAGGAGGTAATCGGGGATATTGTCGTTAACCGCGCCTTTGGCGGACGGCGCATCACATCCGAAAACGACAATGACGATGACACGATCGCCGACCAATATGTGCCACACCCCTGGTCGGTCGTTGTGGTCAACGGCGGCTACAATGATTTGGCGAGCGGCTGCGACTGCCGGGCATGCGATGAGATAATGGACCGGTTGATTAGCCCCGATGCCAAATCCGGAGACTATGTGGAAATGGTCACGCGTTTCCAAGACATCGGCGCCCATGTGGTTTTGGTTGGGTACCACGAACTCTTGACTGGTGGTCCGGAAAGACTGTCGCCTTGCATACCGCTCGTAGCGGAACTGGAGCGGCGCAGGGCACGTGTTGCGGCGACGCGCGATAAGGTCTCACTGCTCGACAGTACGAAGATAATCGACCGTGATAATCCGGAACACTACGATGAAGACGGTCTCCATCTATCGCTTGAGGGCACGCGCCTGCTTGGCCTCGCAATTGGCGAACACATCCGACGCTTAAATGCGCTTTGACTTCACCCCGCTTCTGCGGCTTGCATCTTGGCGATGTGCTCGCCGTCGATAGCCTTCGCTGCTTGATAGGCTGGGCGCGCGCGCAGCCGTTCCGCGTAGGCGACAAATGATGGGCGCTCGGGCAGTGTCTTGAACATCAAGCCCCAATCGACTTGCGCACCAACATAGATGTCGGCGGCGGTAAAGCGGTCACCACAGACATATTCGCGCTCGTTGAACAGGCCCTGCAGCGTATTGACGACGCTGTCGTATGATCCAAAGCCAACGGTTCCCTGTTTCTTGGGATCGTTTGCCAGTTCTTTGTCCCATTCCATGGCGTGCGCGACGATCGCTTGCTCGACGGGACCAGCGCCAAAAAATGACCAACGGAGGTAATCGGCTGCCTCTTTGGTGGTTTCCGGCTTCAGCTTTGCTTCCGGGAAAGCCTCTGCGAGATAGAGACAGATGGCAGCCGCCTCGGTAACGACGCTTCCGTCATGCACGAGCGCAGGTACTTTTCCCATCGGATTGATCGTCAGGTATTCCGGCCCCTTCATATCTTCACCGTAGCCGACGATCACCTCATCATAGTCAGCGCCTGCTTCATGGAGCGCCCAACGTGCGATTTGCCCGCGACTCATGGGGTTGGTGTAGAAGGTGATGGCCATGGCTGCGTCTCCCGATCTCTTTGAGGGGGTGAGCATCCATGACCTTGGTGACCGGATCAAGACAAGCGTCAGTTCGTTAGCGGCTTGGCATATTTCATGTAGACCCAGCCCGGCTCGAAGATGTTGTTGTTGGCCGGAGAGTGGAACACTTCGCACCACATGTAGCGCACGATATCGCGTTGCTTCCACGCTTCCATGCCAGCGATCTGGCTGAGCAATGTCGGGGCATTTTTGCACTTGCCGGTCATCTGCAAGACTGTGCCGTTTGGATAAGCGGCGCGTTTTTGGGAATGAGGCGCAGGCCAGCGGCGCACATTGAGCGTGTCACCCCATTCAACATCTGTCACTTGCCAGGCGAAGAACGCAGTGGCGTTGGCAGTTGCTGCGGTGCCCAGTGTGCCAGCGACTATGGCGATGGATGTGGCAAGTGAGATCAGGCGTTTCATGTCATTTCCTCCGATGATGGTTGCACCGGAAGAACCGGCCCATATCTTGAAGCTAATGGGCGCGCGTTGAACCGCGCCTGATCCTGCCATTCAGCTTCCGTTAAGGAATTTCTCGCCCATGACCGACACACCGCCCAAAGCCGCAAAACGCGCGCATTCCGACACACGCCACGGCATCTCACGCTCTGACGACTATGCCTGGCTGCGCGCTGACAACTGGCAGGAGGTCTTCAAGGACACGTCTGTTCTGGACGCTGACATCCGCCAGTATCTGGACGCGGAAAACGCGTTCCAGAAGGCGTTCATGGCTGACACGGAAGCACTCCAGACGACGCTGTTTTCCGAGATGAAAGGCCGGATCAAAGAAGATGACGAGAGCGTGCCTGCGCCCGATGGCCCTTGGGCCTACGGAACGTCATTTGCCACCGGCGGCCAGCAGCCGCGCTATTATCGCGTCGAGCGCGACAGTCTGGATGGCGAGCGTCACATCATGCTTGACGGCGATAAGGAAGCCGAAGGCAAGGAATATTTCAAATTGGGCGGCTTTGACCGCGCGCCGGGCCATGGCCGCATGCTCTGGGCCTATGACGACAAGGGTTCGGAGTATTATACCGTGCGCGTGCGCGATCTTTCAACGGGCGAAGACCTTGATGATGTGATCAAGGACATGGGCGGCGGTGCGGTTTTCACCGCCAACAGCACGGGCATCGTCTACACCCTGATGGACGACAACCACCGACCGTCCAAAGTGTTTTATCATAAGGTCGGGTCGGATCAGTCAGATGATGTGCTGCTCTATGAAGAACCTGACAGCGGCTTTTTCGTCGGTGTTGGGCGCAGCCGGTTGGATGACTTCATCGAAATCAACAGCCATGATCACCAGACGTCAGAAGTCCGACTTCTTGATGCCACAGACCCGACCAAACCGGCGCGCATGATTGAGCCACGGCTGGTCGAGCGCGAATACACGGTGTCAGAGGGCGGCAACGAGCTTTTCATCCTTACCAACGCCGACGGTGCAAAGGACTTCAAGATCGTGAGCGCGCCGTTTGACGCCCCGCAAAAAGCAAACTGGAAAGAGGTCGTGGCGCACGAGCCCGGCCGGCTGATCATCAGTCACGATGCCTATGCGCGTCATCTCGTTTGGTTGGAGCGGCGAAACGCCCTGCCCCGGATCGTGATCAAGGATCGCGAAACCGGCGCTGAACACGCGATCGCCTTTGATGAAGAGGCGTATTTATTGGGTTTGCGCGGCTCGGCGGAATACGACACGGACGTCATCCGCTTCACCTACTCATCAATGACCACGCCGAGCCAGACCTTCGACTACAACATGGCGACACGCGACCGTGTGCTTCTGAAAACGCAAGAAGTGCCAAGCGGTCACACTCCGGACGATTACATCACCCGCCGGGTGATGGCGCAGTCTCATGACGGCGTCGAAGTGCCCGTTTCGCTTCTGATGCGCAAGGAAACAGCATTGGACGGGACTGCGCCCTGCCTGCTCTATGGCTATGGCTCATACGGCATCACCATTCCGGCAAGCTTTAACACCAATTGCCTGTCACTTGTGGATCGCGGCTTTGTCTATGCCATCGCACACATTCGCGGCGGCATGGACAATGGGTATGCCTGGTATGAGGATGGCAAGCGCGCGACCAAAACGAACACGTTCCACGACTTCATTGCATGCGCAAAGCACCTGGTCGACGCCGGCTACACTCGCCATGAGAAGATCATCGCACAGGGGGGGTCAGCTGGCGGCATGTTGATGGGCGCTGTCGTCAACATGGCACCGGACGCGTTTGGGGGCATCATCGCAGAAGTGCCGTTCGTTGATGTTCTCAACACCATGCTCGACGACACGCTGCCACTCACCCCGGCCGAATGGCCTGAATGGGGAAACCCGATTGAGGACAAACAGGCCTATGAGACGATCGCGTCTTACAGCCCGTATGACAACGTCTCCGACATACCCTACCCGCCGATCTTGGCGGTGGGCGGTTTGACCGATCCGCGCGTGACCTACTGGGAGCCTGCCAAATGGGTGGCGAAACTGCGCGATGTGGCGCCGGACTTTGGCCCTTATCTGCTCAAGACGAACATGGGTGCAGGTCACGGCGGCGCGTCGGGCCGCTTCTCGCGGCTGGAGGAAGTGGCGGAGGTTTATGCGTTTGCGCTGAAGATTGCGAACAAGGTGAGCGTGTAAGCTCACAGAGTAACACGAGCGTTTGTTGAGTCATTTCAACCAATTGGCTGACAGTGTTGAAGACTTGATTCCGCGCGTTGACGTAAACAAGCAACGCGTCACTCAACGGGTGTCGGGATGTTGAGGGATCGCTTTGAGATAGGCTGCGATGGCAGCGCGGTCTTCGCCGCTCACATTGGCGAGGTTTTTCACCACTGAGGCCATGGTGCCGCCCATGGAGTCAAATTCAGGCGTGAAACCAGATTCCAGCGAGAACGCGATGTCGTCCTCTGACCAATTGTCCAGACCATCTGGATGCGGCGTGATGTTTGGGATGCCGCCTGGCCCGGATGGGTTGTCGGCACCGGCAAGCCAGACATCGCGCCGCAGCGCGCCTGCGAGATTGCGCGGCGTGTGGCACTCGCCGCAGTGGCCCATGCCCTCCGTGATGTATTGGCCGCGTGCAATCTGCGCTGTCTCCGGCAGAGTGGCCGGGTCAACCAAGGGTGCGTCGTCCAAAAATGCGAGCTTCCACAGACCAACACCGCGGCGGATGTTGAATGGGAAGCCAAGCGCCGTTTCCGGCTGGTCGTCCGGTGTCGCGATGGCGGGCAATGTCTGCCAGTAAGCCCAAAGGTCACCGATGTCGGCGTCCGTCATGCGGGCATAGGATTGATAGGGATATGCCGGGTAGTAGTGGCCGCCATCCGGCGAGACGCCTGCGATCAAAGACGTGGCAAATTGTGCAAGTGTCCAACCACCGATCCCATCATCTGGATGCGTGGAAACGTTCGGCGCTACGAATGTGCCGAAGTCGGATTTCAGTTCGTAGCCGCCGACAAGTTCCAACCGGGCATCGCCGTCAGCGCCTTGAACCGAATGGCAGGACGCGCAGCCGGACAACCAGAACACGCTCTCGCCATTGGTGACATCGGGCGGATGCGCTTGAATGCGCGCAATGCGATCAGCGTCCACCGAATTCGGCAATGTCAGCAGGAAAAATACGAGTGCGCCCGCAATGCCGAGTAAGACCAATGCGAGCGCATATCTCATCGTGGGAAACGTCCCTTATCAGTTCGAAGAAACCTGATATTTTTCATGGCATGAACCGCAGCTCTGCCCAACCGGCCCGAAAACGGCGCGAAATGCATCCACGTCAGCCGGGTTGGCGGCAATTGCGGCAGCTGTCACAGCTTCAAAGTTTGCAACCTGCTCATCAAACCCAGCGCGGTCTGTCCATATCTCTGGGCGCGCCTTGGTTTCACCGCCGGTTTCACTGCCTTCCGGGAAAAGATCGCCATAGCGCTGTGCGACTTCGTTCATGGTCGTAAAGGATGCGATGGCGACAGCCTGATCGTAGTCGGCCTGACCACGCGCAAAGCCGACGAGCGGGCGAATGGCGCCGCCGACCGATTTCATGGATGCTTTGCGTTCAGCGATGGGGTCCTGTGCGGACACGGTGACAACACCGGCGAATGTTGAAACAGTCGCAACTGCAAGTGCGATTTTGACGGTCTTGGAAAACATGGGCATGCGGAAAAGCCTCCGTTGCATTGACGGGAGAATGCTTGCTCCCACCGGACTATTCTCGCCCATGCGTTGAAAATCAAGTTTCACTTTTGTGAACAGATCGTAAAACGCCCGGAGCAAGCCCGGGCGTCATCGTCATTTGACAGTACCAACCACCTTAAGCTGTTGCCGCCTCGTAGAGTTCGAGCACATGGTCCCAGTTGATCAGGCTGTCGACGAACGCCTCGAGATATTTCGGGCGGGCATTGCGGTAGTCGATGTAATAGGAGTGCTCCCACACATCGCAGCCGAGGATCGGCTTGGCGCCATGCATGAGTGGGTTTTCGCCATTGGGCGTCTTCATGATTTCGACTTTGCCGTCTTTGACTGCCAACCAAGCCCAGCCTGAGCCGAACTGGCCGACACCCGCTGCCACGAAATCGGCCTTGAACTCGTCGTAACCGCCCAGATCGCTGTCGATGGCCGCCTGCAGCGCACCCGGCAGTTTCGTGCCGCCACCATCTTTCTTCATCCACTGCCAGAAGTGAATGTGGTTGTAG
>JBCBHR010000066.1:0-7865 GCA_038525365.1 Pseudomonadota bacterium
TACCGATCCGCCGTCTGGCCCGCGCTTACCCCACGTGCATCATCCCAAGATGAGTGCGTCACCACCACCAATTCCCGCGCGGGATCGATGAAGATCGCCTGGCCGAAGATGCCGCCGGCCATGTAGGCGCCCTCGTCCATCACCCACCATTGATAGCCATAATCGCGCACGCCCTCGCGCCCGACCTGCACCTGAAGGCCTGTTGCTTCGTCGATCCAGCTATCGGGCAAAATCGGTTCACCATTGATCATGCCGCCTTCGAGCATAAACTGGCCGAAGCGGGCATAGTCGAGCGCGGCGGCCTGAATGCAGCACCCGCTGATTTCTTCGCCGCTCTTTGATGTCACCCACGTGCCATCCTGCTGCATGCCGTAGGGCTTCCAGATTTTTTCCGACAACTGCTGGGAGACAGGTATGCCCGTTGCCTGCGCCACCAAAACGCCGACCATATTGGTCTCACCGGTCGAATAATTGAACACGTCACCCGGCGGATGCGCGCGCGGCAAGCGCTTCATGTAGCTGATCAGCGCCGTCTCGCCCTGATCCGGCTCCGTCTCGTTGAACCGCACCACATCGGAATTGAGGTCCTGATAGTCTTCGTTCCACCGTACACCTGACGTCATGGTCAGCAGTTGGCGGATGCTCACATCATCGTAAGCAGAACCCTGCAACGCCGGGATGTAGCGCGACACCACATCGTCTAGGCTATCGATGTGACCGTCCTTGATCGCCGCGCCGACAAGCGTGGATGTGAGGGACTTGGCAACCGAAAAGCTCGTCCAGCGTTTGTCTCGCGTTTGGTGCAGGCCGTAGCGCTCCAGCCTGATTTCGCCCTTGTGCAGCACGATCAGTGCGGCACTGTTCTGGCTTTCCATGTAGGCATCGATATCCAAATCGAGTTTCAGCGGCTCGCCCAAAGGAAGCGGCCGCACGTCATCCCCCGCCTCAATCACCACAGTGTTGATGATCGGCACCTGGTCCGCCAGCGCAAATCCGGTATCGCGCTGTTGTTGCGTCCACTCAAACACATTGTCGGCGAGCGGCGGATTGCTCAAAAACGCGCGCCACTGCGGCCCGATCGAACCCCAAACGATGCCAGCAGCGACGACGAAAACACCAAATGTGTAAGCCGCGAACTTTAAGGCGCGTCTCACTGCGCAGCCTCCCGCCGTTCCCAAATCACAAACCGGGTGTCGTGGCTGTCCTTCTCACCCTTGGGCACGTCTTCCCAGTGCGTCGGCTCAAACTGGTTCTCGTCGATCTCCGGAAATGACGTGTCGCCGTCGATTTCGGCCAGCACTTCGGTCATATAAAGCGCGTCTGCATAGTCGATGGCCTGCGCATAGATTTGCCCGCCGCCGATAATGAAGATTTCCTTTGGCAATTCATCCCGGTCCGCGTCGTCATCGGCATGGTCGTGGATGCTTTCCAGATTGGCGGTCGCCAGTTCGATGGCGGCGCCAAGCGACGAGACGCGCATCGCCCCGTCGGTAGCCCAATCCATGTCGCGCGTGATGACGATGTTCAGCCGGTTCGGCAGCGGCTTGCCAATGCTCTCAAAGGTTTTGCGCCCCATAATGACCGGATGGCCCAGCGTCAGCGCTTTGAAGCGCTTCAGGTCCGAAGATAGCCGCCACGGCATATCACCATCACGGCCGATGATGCCGTTCTCAGAAACCGCAACGATCATGGAAATGACGGGATCAAGTCTCGACACGCGCAGCCTCCAAATGCTGGAACCATTTGCGATTAACTGCTTCATCGAGATCCACGTCGAACCGTTCAGCGATCAGCACAATCTGCGCCAGACAGTCAGCGAGCTCATTCTCAAACTCCTTACGGATTTCACCAAGCGTTGCCCCCTTGGCGCGCCCGCGGGCGGTCATCCGCAAATAGGCCGACGCCAGTTCACCGACTTCTTCCTGCAGCTTCAATATCTGCCAGTCATTGTCGCGATTGATATCGCAGCGTTTCGCATAGAGCTTCGAGACGGCTTCGCTATCGGCCTGCAATTGTTTGAGCGTTCGGCTCACTGTCAAACCGCCACAGGCGCTTTGATGTGCGGATGTGGGTCGTAGCCGATGATTTCAAAATCTTCGAACTCATAGCCGAAAATCGTCTCCGGCGTACGCAAGACATGCAGCTTCGGAAGGGCTCGCACATCGCGCTCCAACTGCGTTTCGACCTGCTCAAAATGATTGTGGTAGATGTGCGCATCGCCAAAGGTGTGCACGAAGTCGCCTACTTCGAGGCCGCTCACCTGCGCGATCATATGCGTCAGCAAAGCGTAGGACGCGATATTGAACGGCACGCCAAGGAAGATGTCAGCTGAGCGCTGATAGAGCTGACAGGACAGTTTTCCGTCGCCCACGTAAAACTGAAACAGGCAGTGGCAAGGCGGGAGCGCCATCTCGTCGACAAGCGCGGGGTTCCAGGCCGAAACCATATGACGACGCGAATCCGGATTGTTCTGAATGCCGTCGATCAGCTTCGTGATCTGGTCGATGCTTTCGCCATTCGGCGCAGGCCATGATCGCCATTGACAGCCATAGACTGGACCCAGATCCCCGTTTTCGTCAGCCCAGTCATCCCAGATAGAAACGCCATTGGCCTTCAAATAGGCGATGTTGGTTTCGCCGCTGAGGAACCAGAGCAGCTCATGAATGATGGAGCGCAGATGGAGCTTTTTGGTTGTCACAAGCGGAAATCCATCCGCCAGGTCAAAACGCATCTGATAGCCGAAGACGGAGCGTGTGCCGGTGCCAGTACGGTCGGCGCGGTCAACACCAGTCTCCATCACATGGCGCATGAGGTCGTGATATTGCTTCATGCCACTGGCCTAACGCGATTCTGGTCGAAGGTCTTGCATACGCAATAGAAACCCAAAGAAAAAACCCTTCGGACTTGCATCCGAAGGGCCCCAACCGGCTGACCGGTGTCGAACCTCAATAGATCAGAGGTCGCCCAGCTTTCCGAAATGTTTGGCGACGAGATAGTAGAACGTGACGCGCTGCTTGTTGCGGTCTTCCTTCATCTCTTCGCAGACCTTGCCGATAACTTCGTCAGCGGCTGCATCGTCGGTGACGCCAAGCTTCTTGCCACACCACTTTTCGCGTACGCGGTCGAGTTCGGATTGGTCGGAACAAGACACCAGCGACGCATCGCGCGAGCGCAGTGCGATGCCAAGATGTTTGACAATTTTGTCGACGATGGCGGAATCGACGCCAGCGTCATAGCGCTGAACGTCGGCCAGATAATCACTCATGGATTTCTCCCCTCAAGAATAAGCACGTGTGCAGGCAGTCGGACCAGTTCCCTGCTGCCTCCCGGGTGCGACATTCCGCAACGCCTACCGCAAAGTCAACATTTGATTAAACTTCCGGATAGGTTTGAGGCCCGGCAAATACGCAATTGCTTTGTAACTTCTGGCGAAAACGCTTATGTATGCGGTGCTGGTTCGCCAGCTATGGCAATAAATGGGCGTTGTAATAAGCCTTTCGGACCCGGGGGCGGTACCCGGCGCCTCCACCAAAGTCACTTGAAGCCAAGCGTCTTTGATGGGGGCGAAACAGGATCGACGAGGGTGTAAAGAGCGTACTTTTGCTCGGCATGATTCCGCCGTTATCGGGTCAATTGTATAGTTGCAAATGACAACTACGCGGAAGCACGTCTCGCTGCTTAATGCAGTGCGACAGCTTCAAATGAACTCCTAGAGGTTCGCACTTCTAGGCGGGGTTCGCAGGCACCTGGCAACAGAAGCCTGCACTCTTCCCTTAAAATGGCGCGCGAAATTGTCAGGTGAGCGGCCTGTCAGGACACTTGACGCGCTCCGCCCGCCGTCGCACATCTAAGCCCGAGGAGCGCATCTGACAGCCATGGCCGAAGACATTATTCGCTACGACATACTCGTGCAAAACGCGCTGCGCAGCGTGATCCGCAAAGTGTTGTTGGAAGTGGAGAAAACCGGCCTACCCGGCAACCACCATTTCTTCGTCACGTTTTCCACCACGGCAACGGGTGTCAAAGTCTCGCCGCGTGTCCGCGAGCAATATCCTGACCAGATGACCATCGTCCTCCAGCACCAATTCTGGGACTTGGAAGTCGGCGAGACAGGGTTCGGTATCGGCCTGTCCTTCTCCGACGTGCCGGAGAAACTGTACGTGCCGTATGCCGCTGTTCGTGGCTTTTACGATCCGTCGGTCAACTTTGAGCTTGAGTTTGATCCCGACGAACAGGTTGATGATCTGGATGTTGACGCCCTGCCCGCGCCGAAACCCGTGCCTGCCCTGACCGCCGTTGGTGCGTCGGACACAAAGCAGGATGACGCGCCGGAGAAAGAACCGGTTGCCGAGAATGCCGACGTGGAAATGCCAGAAAGTGCCGACGACGATGAAGCCGCCGGGACCGCTGATGTCGTCTCACTCGATGCGTTCCGAAAGAAAAAGTAGCCAACCACCATCGGCAAAGGCTCATGGCAGTCCGTAAACGCTCGGTGACCATTCGCGGCCACGCCACCAGCTACTCAGTGGAAGACGCCTTCTTCGAGGCTCTCCAAAAACTCGCAGCCGACCGCAAAATGTCGCTCGCAGCTCTCATCACCCAAATCGATGAAACCCGGCCGCGCGATGCAAACCTGTCGTCAGCGATCCGTATGCGCGTGTTGGAAGCCGCCAAACGCGGCGAACTCACAGACGGTACTATTGGGTCCCGAACTCAAAGTCCTCATCAATGATGATGTCCGCGATCGGATCATCGAAAATCGATCCCGTATCGATAGGAGCCTGCAACTCAAGCGCAGGCGCGGGGTTCGGCGCGGGTTCGGCGCGTTGCTGCTCCTCTCGTAAAAGCCGGGCAGCCTCCAAGCGTTCCGCTTCAGCCTCGGCTTCCGCTTGTGCAGCCAGCCGTGCCGCTTCTTCGGCCTCTGCTTCGGCCCGTGCCTGCGCCTCAGCAGCAAGACGCGCGTCCTCCTCAGCTTGCGCCCGCGCCGCCGCCTCCTGTGCCTCTGCCTCCGCCGCCGCCGCCATGCGCTCACGTTCAATGCGCAAGATGCGGCGCAGGCGTTGACGATCCAGCAGCCTTGCCTGCAAGGCTTCGATCCGGCGTTGCTCGTTTTCCAAAGCACGCTGTCGCAAGCTGGTCACCAAGCCGCCATGGTCCGTGATCGTCCAGGCAAAACCGGTTTGCGACGACCAAGCTCCCGCAAGACTGGCGAATGGCTGCAACAGCCCTGCAAACTTCTCAGCGACATCAAATGTAACGCGACCGGTCAAATCCATATCTCCGGCGGCCAAGTCATACGTCCCATCCAAAGCCATCAGGCCGCCATTGGTCGGCACGGAGAGGTTTGTGAAACGCACGCGCCCATCGACGATGACAAACGGCGTCGACAGCTCAGCTTGCGGCGATATCGATGCTGATGGATCGACAATGATCCCATCTGCCAAATCGCGAATATCCTGATCGGTGATTTCAAACCCGCGCGCATCGGCTGCGGCGATCAGTTGCTCCAGTCCACCCACATCCAAGCCACCAATCCCAACGCCATCGAGCGCAATCGAGCCAGTGCCTTGCAAGGTGCGCAAAACACCGCTCCAATCCGCAGCCGTCGCATTGGCATTGAGGGTCAGCGCCGCTTTGCCTTTCGCAAATCCGAGACCCAACGTGGCCGCCGGATCGAGTTCATCGGCTTGCCCATCGACAGACACCGATACGGTGTCCCCAACAGACTGCGCCTGCACGCGGAACTGCGTCTGTCCGGCACCACCCTCGGCAATGTTTGCCTCACGCACATCGATCGAAACCAACTCGCCCGCCTCGCCAGCCGACATGGTCGCCACACCTCTAACGTCGGCAAGGACCAGCGCATCCGAAAGCCGCAGGCGTTGCGCTTCAACGGCCAATTGCCCATTGCTTCCAAGCGGCAACGGCAGAAGCGCGCCGCCATCCGAAGGTACGAGCACGGATGCATCCAACCGATCGAATTTGACTGTTCCGTCAAACCCGCCAGCCGCAAAGACCAGCGTCTCCATCTCCGCATTTGTCTCGCCGAAACTTGCGCTGACATCGGATAGCGATGTCACATCCGGATCGACTACGAAGTCTCCGCGTGCAGAGACCGCAAATGGTTCCGTGCCGCCGATGGCCAAGCCCAGAGCATCTCCATAGGCCGCCGCATCCTGCGCATCGAGATCGAAACTCCCAACTGCTGCGCGTTCGAACCCATTCAACGTGGCAACCTGCGACAAGACCGCATCGACGTTGACCGTATCGTCGCCAATGACAAACTGCGCCACGGTCGCCAAGTCACCGCCAAGATCGCCGACAACCGACAGTGCTGAAGAACCGGCACGCGGTTGGCTGAACAGCGCCGTCAGCGGCGAGCCGCTCACCCACGTCACGAGCCCATCGCTTCCGTTTGGACCGGCCGCTTCAAAGGTCGCCTCAATGGGGTTCCCGTCCGCGCCATCACCAGCCAGACCGATATCGACCTGCCCGCGTAAGCCGAGATCGCCCATCGGGCCAGAAAACGCCATATCCAAGGCGCCAACAACGCCTTGTGTGATATCGGCGCTGCCCTGCATTTGGATGTTGGTCTCGTCGAACAAGTCCGGCGCAAGGATCGCCCGGTCGGCGAGCCAAGCGAGTTCGCGGCTCGCAGGATAGCGCTCCGCCAGCTGCGCAAACAATTCCGCGCTGTTGGCACTTACGAGCGCTGAATCAAATGTCAGCAGCCGCGTGCCGTCCGCCTCTGGCGTGATCGTCCCCGTGGCAGAGATGGAAGAGCCGTAGAGCCCCCCGACAAACATCTGGTCAATATCGAGACCCTCAGCTTTCGGACGCAGCGAAAGCCGTACGGTTTCGGGTTGAATGCCGCCAAAGTCCGGCGAAAACAGTTCAAGGTCCGCTTCAACGCTGTGTGCACCGAGCCAACCGGCTGTTTCCGCATCGAAAATGCCTGCAAGCGCGCGCAGATTGTCCAGGCGCGAATTCTCGCCGGAAAGACGCGCAATGAAAATCGGCGCACCAATGGTCGGCGACCGGCGCTCAATCTCGCCGCGCAGTACAGAACCGCCGACATCGAGTTCGACATTGTCAAAGACCTGCGCATCCAGTCCGGCGCGAACGGTCGCTGAAAATCCGGCAACGGGCAGGCGCCGCACCCGTTCGTCCGCCTCACCATTGATCCAACGCGCAAGCCCGCTCGGCTGCCGGGAAGCCAGAAGCAACTGCCCTTCAAATTGACCAGCCGCCAACGGTTCTCCGGGTCCAGGAAGCTGCAGCGTCCCCGTCGCTTCAAGCAGCGACCGCCCGGGCAGTTCCGCTGAAAGCGCATTTAACCGCCATCGCGACGACGTGCCATCCGGTTCGGCGTCAACCACCAGGTTGCGGATCGTCGTGCCACCCAAGACCACGGCAGGCAGATCAAGCTTCAATGTGCCGGGCATGTCCGGGATGGGCAGTTCACGCAGTGCGTCGCTGATCCGCGCCATGCGCCCGCGCAAGCCGGAGGCTTCATCGCTGGCCACATCTGACGTGTCCTCGGCCAACGATCTGGCGTCACCAAATTGGTTGCCGGTCGCTTCGACGGAGAAAAACGGATCTGCACCACCGCGCACAAAGCCATTGCCGCGCACGATGTAGGGATCACGTGCATCACCAAAATTGGCGGCGAACTCCGGCACCTCGATGCCGTCATGCGTCGCCGTCAAATTGCCCTCAATGCGATAGTCGGGCGCACCCTGAGCGACCATGGTCGGAGCCAACCGCAGCCGACCCTCAACAATCGTGTCCTGACCGCTAAGCGCGATGCCACCTGCGATCCTCCCCGTCACATTGTTCTCACCAAGCGTCCATTGGGAAACCAG
>JBCBHR010000067.1:0-7819 GCA_038525365.1 Pseudomonadota bacterium
TGGTCGACCTCGTGGACGTGTATCGCCAACTGGGCGTTGATGTTTTGGGGCGCATGCGCGAATTCAACAAAGCGCGCGTTCCGGGGCGTGTCGAACCACTGGGGATTGCATGATGGATTTGCCAAAGACACCGTCGTTTCGCCTCGATGGGAAAACGGCACTGGTGGCTGGCGCGTCCTCTGGCATTGGGTTTGGCTGTGCCGTTGCGCTGGCGGACGCGGGCGCGCATGTCGTATGTGCGGCGCGGTCGGCAGACAAGCTGGCAGACATCGTCGAGACCATGCTCGGGCAAGGAATGTCGGCTGCCGCACTTGCGTTGGATGTGACTGATATCGATGCGATGACGGCGGCGATATCCGGGCTTAACCGGCTCGACGTTTATGTCAATTCCGCAGGCCTTGCCCGTCACAGCCCAGCGCTTGAGACGACGTCAGACGACTTTGATGCGGTCGCGGACATCAATTGGAAGGCGGCACATTTTTCGGCGCGTGAAGCGGCACGAAAGATGAAGGCGGGCGGGCGCGGTGGTTCGATCATCACCATCTCATCCCAGATGGGCCATGTCGGCGGAATCGACCGAACTGTCTATGCAGCCTCCAAACACGCGGTGGAAGGGATGACGAAGTCCATGGCGATTGAATGGGCGGCGGATCAGATACGCGTCAACACGATTTGCCCGACCTTCATCCGCACGCCGCTTGCTGAGCAGACGCTGGCAATACCTGAACGGCGCGCGTGGATTGAAAGTAAGATCAAGCTCGGGCGTGTTGGCGAAATCGAGGACATTATGGGCGCGGTCGTCTACCTCGCGTCCGAAGCCAGCGGGCTTGTCACGGGCACATCGATCCTCGTTGACGGCGGCTGGACGGCTGGCTGAGCCAATAAAATCATCGGCAAGTCACGTTGCGCGCCTACATGAAATTGGAGAGGGTGAAACATGACCAGTGCAATTCTGATTTCCATCGCCGTATTTGTCACTGCGTGCAGCGGAGCCGTGTTCAAGCCGGGTGACTGGTACATGGGCCTGCGAAAGCCATCATGGACACCGCCGGGTTGGGCGTTTCCGGTGGTATGGACCATCCTTTACATCATGATCGCCTATTCCGGCTGGTTGATCTGGCAGGCGCAGGGTTTCGGCTTGGTGTTCGGCCTTTGGGTGGCGCAATTGGTGCTCAACGCCGCGTGGTCGTGGCTGTTTTTCGGGCGCAAACGCATGGATCAGGCGATGATCGATGTGTCTGGCATGTGGATATTGATTGCTGTTTATATCGTCGCGGCCTGGCCCGTCTCGCAGGCGGCGGCTCTTCTCTTTGTCCCCTATTTGGCGTGGGTCACGGCTGCGGCAGCGCTCAATCTGCGTGTTTGGCAGATGAACCCGGACGCTGCGGCTGCGTAATCAAAGGGTGGCGTAACACCAGGTCCGTTGCGTGCGCGACAAGACTGACGACCAGCAGACCCGCAACGAGGAGCGCAGGACCGCCTGTCGCTAAAATATAGAGTGCGACCATCACACTGCCGCCCGCAAATGCGTTGGCGACGATGAGTGCCGAGCGGCCAAACCTGCGGTAGGCGTATAGCAGAGTGATCGTCTCAACGACGAGAAAACCGATGGCGATGGCCGGAATGGTTCCGGTGTAAACCGCGCCTTCCAGCCAGAAGAACATGGGTCGCTCAGGATGGTTTCGGTGACAGGCCGAGCAACTGCTTGACGTCTTTGATCATCACACGCAGGTGCGCCATCGGTTCTTTCTTGACGAGCCGCTTGTTGAGATAGCTTTCCCAAGTCAGGCGCTGCACGTCGGCGTCTTCGCACATGGTCACAAACTGCTCGCGCCGCTTGTCCGACGAGTACCAAATCCACTGCAGCATGCCGAGCACGAAGAACACCTTGCCATGGTCTTTCATAAAGCGTTTGCGCGGTTGTTTCAGGGCGGCGGCTTTGCGCGTGGCGAGCAATTCGGTCACCGCATCGGCGCTGAGACGACCGGTCAGCATCGCGTAATAGATGCCTTCACCGGAGGATGGCGCGACGACACCGGCGCTGTCTCCGACCAGGATGACGCGTTTGCCATCGTCCCAGCGGCGCATCGGCTTCAGTGGCAGGGGTGCGCCTTCTTCGCGAATCGTTTCGGCGTTCGCGAGGCCCGCATCTTCGCGCAGCTTGCGTGTCGCTTCTTTCAGCGAATGCCCCTTATGCGCTGAGCCGCAACCAATTGACGTGTGCTCTCCATGCGGGAAAACCCAACCGTAAAAGTCGGGTGAAATCTTGCCGTCATAGACAACGTCACAGCGTCCGGGGTCGAATTTTTGTGGATCGGGAGCAGGTGGCGACTTTACGATTTCATGGTAGGCGAACACATAGGGCGGGCGCTTGTTGGGGCCGAAGACAGCGCGGCGCACGGCCGAATTTGCACCGTCTGCACCAATAACGGTGCGCGCTGTTAGGGTAAGTTCCTCGCCGTCTTCTTTGCGGATCACAGTCAGTTCGACATCGCCATCATCATTGTAGTGCAGCGTCTTGAATGTGCCGGTCAGTCGTTCAGCTCCTGCGGTAAGCGCGCGGTCGCGCAGGAACGGGTCAAACACATCGCGATCCACCATGCCGACGAAACCGATATTGCCGATTTCCATGGACACTTTCTTGCCCGATGGCGAGATGATGCGGGCCGCGCCAATGCGCGCCTTCAACTGGTAGGCCGGGATGTCGAACTCGGAAATCGCCTTGGTTGGAATTGCGCCGCCGCAGGGCTTGATGCGGCCCTCTCGGTCAATGAGCAGCACGCTTTTACCGGTCGTGGCGAGATCATGGGCTGCCGTGGCGCCTGCGGGGCCCCCGCCAACAACCACCGCATCGTAGATTTTGGCTGACATGAGTTACTCCGCAGGTTGAACTTGGAAAGGGTCGGCGACTGATCGTTCGTTCGCCGCGCGTTTGGTGTGGACGACATATTGGATGCGCGTCGCGAGCAGCGCGGACGTTAGGAAAAGAACAGCTTCGACGGTGAAGACGGTTGCAAAGGCGAGCGGTATGTCACCGGTCGCCCAGCGCACGACGTCCATGATGACCGTGCCGAAGAAATTGCCGAGGCCAAACGCAATTGCTTGCGCTGCGCCCCAAAGCCCCATGCGTATCCCCTCGCGCGACTTGGTGCCTGTCGATGCGAGCGTCATCATGGTGCCGATGGCGGCAACTGCAAACATGCCGTTCATGAAGCCAAGCAGCATGACGTTTGCTTGTAATGGCCAATGCGGCGCGATGGAGCTCGCAAAGGCCAGTGCGGCCAATGCGGCGCCGGAACCGATGCAGCCAAAGATCGTAAAGCCTTTGAGCAGCGCACCTTTCCAGCGAGAAAAGACTGTTCCGCTGATGCCGACGAGCAGCATGCCCGCAAGGACGCCGTTGTGCTGAATGCCATTGAGCGCCGTCGTCTCTCCGGGCGTCATCTCAAACAACATGCCGCCGAACGGCTCAAGGATCAGATCCTGCGTTGCGTAAGAGAGCATGGAGACAAAGACAAAGATCGTGAAAAGCCGCGCGTGCGGATCCCTCCAAACCTCATCGAAGGCCTCACGAAACTGGATGTCTGTGCGTTCCGGCTGTTGGCGCACGGGCGCATAGCGGCGTTCGATGCCGGAGACAGCCAAGGTTGCCAGCGACAGGGAAATGACGCCCGCTATCGCGGTGACGATCACAAGTTGGGCGTGCGAATAGGGGTCGAGGGCAGCGCCGGAGGCGATGGATGTGATGATGATGCCGATAATCATCATGATCCAAACGGTGGTGGCGGCACCGGCGCGGCGTTCTGGAATGGTGCGGCTTGCGAGCAGCGCCAGAAGCGATGTCCCGGATGCGCCGATGCCAAAGCCAATGAGCGCATAGGCGATCATGCCGACGGCAAGGCCCAGCCAAAAATTCAACCCAAACAGGATGGGCGTTGTGCTGGCAAGCGCGCCCGCCAAGCCGAGCAGCGCGATGCCGCCGATGATCCATCGTGTTCGATTGCCGCCAACGTCAGCGGCGTGGCCCCAAAGCGGGCGCCCGATCTGGATGGCGTAGTGGAACGCGACGAGAAAGCCTGGAATGACGGCTGCGAGCATGACTTCGACCACCAGTACGCGGTTGAGCGTTGAGGTGGTCAAAACGATGATCGATGCAAGTGAAGCTTGTACCAAGCCAAGGCGCAAAATGCCGACCCATGACAAGCCGGATGTGCGCGGTGAGCGGACCGGGAAAGCGAGTTTCATCATCGAGCCACTCCTTTTCCTATGCGCCCGCCAGCGCTGCCATATGGCCGCGCAGTGCAATTGCCGTGACCATCATGCCAAGCACGTACAGCCCGACGCCGACAGCCGAGTACCAGATCGCGAACTGCTCCGGATCGGAGATGAAGCGGCGTGCCGCGACCATTTGAGCGAGAACGAGCGCGCTGACGATGGCCGCGAAGATGGGCGCGCCAATTGAGATCAGGATGCCGATCACAGCGATTTGCGGGAGGACCATGACCCACGCGCAGACTTTCGCCGCGCCGCTGACACCAAGCTGGACGGGCAGGGTTGCGACGCCCATTTCGCGGTCGCCCTTGATGGCCTTGAAGTCGTTGATCGTCAAAATGCCGTGCGCGCCGATGCCATAGAGAAGGGCGACGGCCAAGACGATGCCGGGTGGCAGCGTGCCCATGGCGGCTGCGGCTGCGGTGATCCAAGGCAGGCTCTCATAGGAGAGGCCGACTGCGCCGTTGCCATACCAGCCATTCAGTTTGAGGCGGAGAGGCGGCGCGCTGTAGGCCCAGGCGGCCGCAAGGCCGATGACGGCGGCAACGGCAACCCAAGTGCCAAGCATAAGTGAAAACAGAAACGCCAACACTGTGCCGACAATTGCGATGACCAGGCCCCATTGGCCCGGCATGCGGCCGGATGGAATGACGCGGTCGGGTTCGTTGATGGCGTCCACATGGCGGTCAAACCAGTCATTGATCGCCTGGCTCGTGCCACAGACAAGCGGTCCTGCGAGGATGACGCCGCCCAAGATATATGGCCACCGGGTCGCGATGTCCGCGTTGACCGAAATCGCGCCACACGCATAAGCCCACATCGGCGGAAACCACGTGATGGGCTTGTAGAGCTCCAGCACGGCGCCGGGGGTTGGCAGCCTCGGCCGGGACGCCGTCGGCAATGCGGATGGACTGATCGTCATGGCTCCTGAGGGTAGAGCCGCGGTACATGAGTGTCAATTAAAATTGACAGTCAAAACTGTCGCCTAATCCGAACCAAAGTCTTCCAGATTGTGCCGTTTCAGTTTGATGTAGAGGCTCTGGCGGGACAGGCCGAGCATGTCGGCAGCGGAGGCGCGGTTGTTGTCGGTTTGGCGCAACGCCGCTTCGATACACATCTTCTCGATGACATCGACGGCCTCACGGATCAGCTCTTTTAGCGGCACCCGGCCAACGAGTTGGGAAAAGTCCGATGCGCCGTTTTCATTTGCGGGCGTTGGCACAGCGAAAGCGCCCTCTCTCCGCTGGTTTTCTGTGATCACAACGCCGATGCGCCCGCTGTCGTCATTGCCATAGCGTGAGGCGGAGACGAGGACTGGGATGGTTGTCCCCAGTTCATCGCGCACGACCGTGGAGAATTGCCGGACTTGGCCTTCGTCTTTGACGCGCGAAAGCAGCACCTGCAGGTCGACCGTTGATGCGCCGAGCCAGGTGCTTAAGCCGCGATCCACGGCAAGTGACCGGTTGAGCATGTGGATGAGATCGAGGAAGCGCTCGTTCGGGTTCAAGACCTTGCCGTCGCGGGTGATGATAACAAGCGCTTCGGGAATGCTGTCGAGTGCCACTTCATCCAATCCGTCCGCGTTGGCCGACTGCGTTGCGGTGGAGTGGAAGGTGATCATCACGTTTGACCGACCGTTCTCGCGATAGGGCTCCACGGTCGCCTGCAGGTGGTCATGGTCATCCAGGCGCAATTCGAGGTGCTGGCGGGTGCCGCCATGGCGGGCGGCGTTGATCGCTTCTTGCAGTTCGGCGCGCGAGTCACGTTGCACCTGGGTGTGCATCGTTTTGCCGATGACTTTCGCCGCTGAAAGACGCAGGAAATTTGTCGCCGCGAGGTTGAGGTCAAGGATCGCCTGCGTCTCGCCATCGACGACCACGACGGGCAGTTCTGCCTTGTGGAAGATGGTGCGGTACCGGCTTTCCGCCTCGCGGATGCGGCGATATTCGGACTCCAGTTCAACCTGTATCTTGACGAGCTGCTGTTGCAGGTCTGACAGCTTGCGCAGGTCTTCGCCGACCGCAATCAGGTAGGGCAGACCTTGGACAGTCAGGAGCGAATACTCCACGGGCAGGTCCGGCAAATTGGTGCCCGGGTGATTAACCTGCCGCTTGCGTGTCGTGCCCTGTTGGGCGTTTTCGTCGAGCAAACCTTCGATCTTGTCGTGACACTCGTCCGTGACAATCGCCTTCCAGTGGCGACCAACCCAGTCTTCAATGTCGTAGCGATCAAGGGACGCATCGGCATAGGCCACATCAACGATATCGCCCTGTGGCGTCACAAGCAGGGTGATGTCTGCGCCGATTGAGGCGAGCGACGCAATGGCGGTCGGGTCGAGGTTCGCAAAGACGGTGCCTCTGCTGGAGAACGGTTTGTGCAACTGACGGGTGATCTTTTGTTCCATCAATCAGCCCCGCACATCCAGCAGCGCCGCCATCCGGCCATTGGCGTCTGATTGCATATTCTTTTCGATGGCATGGGTGACTTGGCGAGCGACTTCCAAAGCGGCGTAGGCATTGTCACAAATACGGTCAACGCCGTGGGTGACCATCCACTTTTCCTTTTGGCGGGCAGCGGAACCGCCTGCGATGATAACCGGGCGCATGTGGAGCGGGATGGTCTCAATGGCTTCAAACTCGGTTGCCACGGCATCATGCAGATGCGGGCTGACCCATGAGAAACAGACCAGATGCGCATTGTTGGTGCGCACCCGCTCGACGAGATCACCGGCTTGTCCCGGATTGAACATCTCGGTCGACCAGCCTTGCGCGCGCAGCATCTCTTCAATCATGCACTGGCCAAATGTGTGTTCCTCGCCGCTTGGTACAGCGACGAGCGCATTGCCGAACATGTTGCGTTCGCGGCTTGCATGCGTCCGGTTCACGATTTTGCGCATGATCAATTGCAGCCGGGACATCGCAATGGTGACATCGAGGAAGCTGCGGCTGTCATCTTCCCACTTTGCGCCAAGGTCGGCGGCCGCTTTTTCCAGCGCTGCAAAAGCGCCACGCAGCCCGCCCGTGAGTGCAAAAAGCTGATCAATCAGCGCTTCTTCGGTGGCGGCGATGGGCGAATCATCTTCCATCAGGTGGGCAAGCGGTGTGCCCGTAACGTGTGCAACGAGCACATCTGCAAGGCGCCGCGTACGGCGATCCATGATCTGCTCGGGGATATTCCGCTCTTCCAATCGCTCGATTGCCTGGTTTAAAACTTGGTTACACACAATTCGTTCGAAGAAGGAGCTTAGACCTTCGTCGATACCGACACCGACATTGGCGGTCGAAGGGCGAGAAATGTCAACAGTTTCAACGATTTCAGCGCCGTCAATCTGGTGATTGACAGCGCGTTCGACGCCAAATCCTTCCCTGTCGTGTTCCATCGCGACCTGTCTGCGCTTGAATTCCCTTGGGCGATGCTCGTTCGATCCGACAATTTCTGAGCCGTTGATCAGTGTGGGCTCACACCTGACCGTGACAGCTGTCTGCTCGCGACACATGCCTTGCAAACAGTCAGCCAGCAGATACTGACGAACGGCCCTTAGACTGTA
>JBCBHR010000068.1:0-1598 GCA_038525365.1 Pseudomonadota bacterium
CATCGATTGCCGGTTCACGATGCGCGGCCAACTTGGTGCGGTCGCCGGATCAAATGTGCTGCGCAGCCACACCAGGGCCGCAAGCGCGACCATTGCCTCGCCGAGCACCGTCGCCCACGCGACGCCCGCGACCCCAAAACCCATGACAAGTCCGAGCGTGATCGAGAGCGCGATGTTAAGCGCGTTGATCAACGTTTGCAGACCAAGCGTGGTCAGCGCCCTGCCCTGCCCGAGCAAGAAGCCGAGCATGGCGTAGTTGATCAGCGAAAATGGGGCGCCGACAAAGCGAATGGTGACGTAGGTGAACGCTGCCGCATAGACGTCCGGCGTGGGGTCCATAACCCAAAGTGCGAACCGGTTGAGGAATGGCGACAGCGCAACCGACACCAACCCGATCATAATCGCCAGAACAACTGCGCGCCAGAAAATCGCCTGCTGTTCGGTGACGTCGCCGCGCCCCATGGCTTGGGCAACAAAGGCGGTTGTGCCAGTGCGCAAGAAATTGAAGGTGGTGAACAGGATTTCGAAGATGACAGCGCCAACGGCGAGGCCTCCGAGCATCGCCGGGTCACCCAATTGACCGATGACGGCGGTGTCCACCAACCCCAGGATTGGCACCGTCATGAAGGCGAGCGTCATGGGCACAGCGATGCGGAACACCATGCGGCTGGTTACTTCAAAATCGCCGCTGGTCTGCTCGCTGGACGTGCCCGTTTTCACATTCATGGTCCGCACCGTCTCAGAACATCTGCTGATTGCAAGCGGTGGATATATGCCGCCTTGCAATTGTGTGCGACCGGCTTAGCTGAGGCGCGATGGTTCTGCCGATTGTCCACAGCCCAGCCTATGATGCCGGTTTCGAACCGGGCCATCGCTTCCCTATGGGGAAGTATTCGCAGTTGGCGCAGGTGCTGGTGGAAGACGGGCTCGCCGCGCCTGGCACATTTATCGTGCCCGAACCCGCGCCCGCCAATTGGGTCAAACGCGCCCACGCGGACACCTATGTGGACCAGGTCTACGCCTTTGACGTGCCCAAGGTCATCCAGAAGCACATCGGCTTTGAGCTCACCACCAAGGCAATCATCCGAGCGCAGTGTGCGACGACAGGGACGGTTCTCGCCGCTGACTTAGCTTTGCAGCATGGCATCGCCTGCAACACCGCGGGCGGCAGCCACCATGCCCACAGCCTGCACGGCGCTGGCTTTTGCACGTTCAACGACGTTGCTGTGGCCGCCCATCACCTGCTTGATGAAGGCAAGGTGAGGCGCATTCTTGTCGTTGATCTGGATGTTCATCAAGGTGATGGCACCGCTGACATCTTCACAGGCGATGACCGCGTCTTCACCGCATCGCTGCATGCCGCCAACAACTATCCGACCGACAAGAAGGCATCGGACTTTGATCTTGGCCTGCCGGATCGACTGGAGGATGGCGCATACGTCAAAACATTGGTGCTTGCGCTGGAGCAACTGCGCGCGCTGGCTCCCGCGCCAGATCTTGTGTTCTACAATGCAGGCGTCGATGTGCATGGGGAGGACAGGTTGGGAAAATTATCGCTTACAGATCACGGTATCGAAAAGCGTGACCGGCTTGTCGGT
>JBCBHR010000068.1:1608-7812 GCA_038525365.1 Pseudomonadota bacterium
CCACACACGGGAATGCCCCGCGTGTGGTGTGATCGGCGGTGGGTACTCACGGGATATTCGGGCATTGGCCAAACGGCACGCACTGCTCTTTCATGTGGCAGCGGAATTCGCTTAAGCGGCCAAGAGCATCGCCCAATAGGGAACCCTGTTTTCTCGTTCGTCCGTCGCCAAGGCCATACCGAAACGCGAAAATGGGCCGAGCAAATTACGTCGATGGCCCGGCGACGCCGCCCACTCTTCCATGACCTGCAAGATGCTTGTCTGGCCGAAGCCGACATTTTCAGCGCCATTCGTCACGCTCAACGCCTGCAACCTTGCATTCAGGCGGTCATGCGAAATGCGGCCGACGCCGGCCATAGCGCGCGCGTGCTCAAAGGCGCCGCGCCCGAGTTCCGCATCGGCTTGCACCGTCTCAAGCCTGTTCTCCAACCGATATGCATTAAAGAGGCTCAGTGCATCATCCGTGATGATCCCGTCGGCTGGCGGCAATTGCGTCTCGGCTGATGAATACTCGTAGACGATGGGCACCGGCCCCGCAGAACACGCGGCGACCAAGGCGATGCCCGCTCCGGCAAACGTCAACATGCAGTCACGACGGGTCGGAGGCATTGCTCAATCCTTATTGGGCGTGTCCCAACAAGAAGTAGCAACGTCAGATGATCTGAATTTGGGCGTCAGCCGCGGCGGTAGTTCAAAATTCGCAACACGATGAAAGCTGGTATTACCACCGAAGCACCGATGACCAGCCAATCGCCAAACCGGCCGAGCGCCGCAAAGCCCTGCGCCCAAAGCCGTGTGAAGAAATCTACGACACCTTGGAAAATGCCTGAAGGAGTCCAGCCAAAGACGCTCATCACCATGCCGACAAGGATGGAGATAACCACCAGCTTGATAATGGTGCGGCTGATCGTGTCACCAAGAAGTGCGCTTAAGCGGCTCATGCCAATGCCCTTTTGACTGATGGGCTCAGCTATTTGCACAATTGGGCGATTGCAAGATCAAACGATCGCGGCTGCGTCATGCACTTCCTTGGCGATCGGTTTGAAGTCGAACTCGGCCAATACGATCCCATGATCCGTGGTGACGTGGCTGTTGGCTTCATCTTCGAGGTGGTCATTGAAGTATTTGGCGTCGCGGAATGCCCATTCGCGCTGCAGGGAATGATCGTAGAATTGCTCCGACACCAGAATATGATCCAGCACTTCAATACGGTTGCGGAAGATGTGTGTGTAGTGAACGTTTCGCAGGCTTCGATACTGTTTGAGCATCTGCACAGAATAAAGCCCGAGGTCCGCGCTCTTTGAACGACGCGCGCCGACCCGGCTGGCCTCGAACAATTTGTACGATGGATCACCGGTTACAATTGTCGTGGAGACGCTGAGATAGTCATCATTGAGGTCGCCCAACACCACAACCGGATCGTCATTGTCGAGCATACGCTTGTTCAGCACGATGCGCAGGGCCGCCGCCTCTGCAGAACGGCGAATGGTGGACAGGGCCGAGCCAATTGCCGCCTCGTCCTGCGACGGCAGCTTGTCACGCTCGGGACGGTCAAGATCAATGGGCCGCTTGGACTTCAGGTGTGCATTAAAGAACGTGATCTCGCTTGAGCCACGTCGCTTCGGCTTGATGGTCAGTTCCAGCACTGGTCTTGAGAAGTTATCGATCTGCACGTCCATATGGTATGTCGACTGCTCGGTGCGCCGTTTGATGAAACGAGCGTCTTCGGGGAACTGTTCGTGCCATGTCATCTCAGAGCGCGCGGTGCCCTTGCGCACCATGGTGGCCACCTGAACTGAGAAATTGTTCGGTGCGTCGCGGCCAAAGACGTCATATTCGTCCTCAAGGCCGACCTCACGCAGACAGTCCATGATGGCATCGACTTTCCAGATTTCTTGAAAGCCGACCACATCCGCATCCATCTCCAGCAAGCGTTGGCCGATCCACCATGTTTTCTCGGCGTACTCGGCCTCGGTGTAGAGCGGCTCGCGTCCGAAATAGATCTTGTTACCTGGAGTCGTCAGGTTTTTGACGTTGAATGTCGCGATGCGCATGGCTTGCCCTCGATTGCTTTGGGCCGCCCAGCGTGCGGCGAGCAAATGACAGGATCACGACAACATGTCTTCCAGCGTCTCGATGCGATCAGCCTCGCGCGCGGGCTTGTCCCATCTAAGGCGTGAGATGCGGGGAAAGCGCATGGCGATGCCGGATTTGTGGCGCGTCGACCGGTTAAGGCCCTCAAACGCGATTTCAAGCACCAGCCCGTGATCCGGCTCAGCGCGCACAGATCGCACAGGGCCAAAGCGCTCGACGGTGTTGTCGCGCACGTATTTGTCCAATTGTTTCAGTTCGTCATCGGTGAAGCCAAAATAGGCTTTGCCGACGGGGACGATCTGCGGATCGTCTTCGGGACCCGTCCAGACACCGAAGGTGAAATCGGAATAAAATGACGAGCGCTTGCCGTGGCCGCGCTGGGCGTACATCAGCACGGCATCCACCAAAAACGGGTCGCGCTTCCACTTGAACCATGGCCCTTTCGGGCGGCCGGGCACATAAACCGAGTCCCAGCGCTTGAGCATCAGACCTTCGATGATCGGGCTTGGTGGCGCATTGCGCAGGTTTTCGATTTCCGCCCAATCGTCGAATTCGACGAGCGGTGAAAGATCAAACCGCGCCGGATCAAGGTTTGGAACGAAGTCCCTCAGGCCGTCGCGCCGTTCGGCGAATGGCCGTGGGCGAAGGTCGGTTGCGCCATCCTGCAGAAGATCGTAGGCGCGCACAAAGACCGGGAACTCCGCCTGCTTTTTCGCGCTGACCGTCTTCCGGTTCAGGCGCTGTTGCAGGTCGCCAAATGTGCCCACTGTAATCCCAGGTTCGCCGCGCCGCCCCACAAGCAATTCTCCATCGAGCGAGCCTTCAAAGTCCATCGCGCCGAGCAAATCGGGAAAAGAGTGCGAGATGTCGTCGCCGGTGCGCGAATAGATGCGCGGCACGCCCTGCTCGCAAGTCACCTGCACCCGGATGCCGTCCCACTTCCATTCGGCGGCGTAGTCTGCGGGCGCATACTTTGTCAGCTCATCGGCATCCGTCGGGGTTGCCAACATTGGTGGGCGGAAGGGTGACGCGGCGGCGCTTTCCGGCTTGTCGGCCTTGCCCTCAAGCCATGCAAAAAGCTCAAGGTAAGGAACTTCAAGCCCATGCCAGAGTTCTTCGATTTCGTTGACGTCCTTGTCACCAAAATCGGCCAGCGCCTGCTTGATGAGGCGCGATGACACGCCGATCCGCAAGCCACCGGTAATCAGCTTGATAAGTGCATAGCGACCTTGGTCATCGAGTTGATCCAGCCACCCTTCGACGAGCTTTGGGCCCTCGGACCGGGAAGCCGATTGGAGGGTTTCGACAACGTGGGCGAGCGACATTTCCTCCGGCTCCCCCCCAACCGCACGCTCTGGCCAGATCAGCGAGATCGTCTCGGCCATGTCGCCGACGAAATCGTAGGAGTAACCGAACAACACCGGATCAACGCGCTCTTCCACCAGACCGCGGATCATGGCCGGTTTGACCGAAGGCATGTCGAGGTCCCGTGTGATGGCCGCAATGGCGTAGCCACGGTCGGGGTCGGGTGTCGTGCGGATGTAATCGATAAGCAGCCGCAGCTTACCGTTTCGCGACGGCGTGAGAACGAGGCGGTCGAGGAGTTCGGCGAAGGGTTTCATGTGTTCGGCGCCCCCACCCTTACCCTCCCCCGTAAACGTGGGAGGGAGGTCGCTATCAGCTCATTCTCGACAGAGAACATCGAGCCAGGCGACGCTTTCGAAACGTGGCGCACGACGTCGATGTCTCCCCTCCCACGTTTACGGGGGAGGGTAAGGGTGGGGGAAAGCGCAAATGAACACATCACTCCGCCTCATCCTCATAACCCACCAAATTCAGCGGTCGGGCCTTGATCTGGTGCAGTTCGCACCAGCGCACGAGCGCCTCTTCGCGCCCATGCGTGACCCAAATCTCGGACGCTCCGGTTTCTCGGATGGTTTGGGTGAGTTCATCCCAGTCGGAATGGTCGCTGAGGATCAATGGCAGTTCCACGCCGCGTTGCTTGGCGCGTTGGCGGACACGCATCCAACCGGACGCAAAACAGGAAACCGGATCGGGAAAGCGGCGCGCCCATTTGTCTGCAAAGGCTGACGGCGGGCCGACGATGATTTCTCCGGCGAATTTGTCCTTTTCGCCCTTGTCGATGGTGGCGGGCGCAAGCGGCCCGAGTGCGATGCCTTGACTCTCATAGTAGTCGCAGAGCTTCTGCATCGCGCCGTGGATGTAGATGGTGTCGCTATAGCCCGCGTTGCGGATCAGCTTGATCACACGTTGCGCTTTGCCGAGCGCGTAGGCACCGACCAGATGCGCGCGTTCGGGAAAGCGCTCAACGCTGCGCAGAAGCCGAGCGATCTCATCGGCGTCGTTAGGGTGGCGGAAGACAGGCAGGCCGAACGTCGCTTCGGTGATGAACACGTCGCAGGGCACGACTTCAAAATTCGCACACGTCGGATCATGGCGGCGCTTGTAATCGCCGGACGCCACGATGCGTGTGCCGTCCTTCTCCACCGCGATCTGTGCCGAGCCGAGCACATGGCCCGCCGGATGCCATGACACCGTAACACCGTTGATATCGACGACTTCGCCAAGCGCTGCTTCCTGCGTTTCGGCTGCGAAATTTGCACCATAGCGGATGCCCATAATGTCCAGCGTTTCTCGCGTTGCCATGACGTTGTGGTGCCCCGCGCGCGCGTGATCGGCATGGCCGTGCGTGATCAGTGCGCGTTCCACCGGACGCACCGGGTCGATGTAAAAGTCACCGGGTGGGCAGTAGAGGCCCCTGTCGGTGGGGTGGAGGAGTTGGTCGGGGCGCATGTGCACAAACATAGCGGCAGCACGTCACGCAACAAGACGGTTCCCAGAACAAGCCGCGAACGCTACACCTGTCGTCAATGACCGAAACCCTCCCGCTCTTTGCTGACGAGACCACCGCGCCGGTGCATTTGCCTGACACGTTTGTGCGCTGGTTTGCTGACAAGGGATGGCAGCCGCGCGCGCATCAGCTTGAGTTGCTGGGCAAGGCGGAGGCCGGTTTGTCGACATTGCTCATCGCGCCAACAGGCGCCGGCAAAACGCTGGCCGGGTTTTTACCAGCGCTGATCGATTTGGAGCGGCGCGGCAAGCCGAAGCCCGGCATGATGAAACCAGGCATTCACACGCTTTACATATCCCCGCTCAAAGCTTTGGCGGTGGACATTGAGCGCAATCTCACCAAGCCCGTCGATGAGATGGGCCTGCCCATCCGCATTGAGACGCGCACGGGCGATACACCACAGGCCAAGCGCCAGCGCCAAAAAACCCATCCGCCGCACATCCTGCTGACGACGCCGGAGCAAGTGTCACTTCTGCTGTCACACAAGGATGCTCAGCGGTTTTTTGGCGATATTCGCTACATCGTGCTCGATGAATTGCATTCGCTGGTGACCTCCAAGCGCGGACATCTGCTAGCGTTAGCGCTAGCTCGATTGCGCAAATACGTGCCATATCTGCAGACCATCGGCCTTTCGGCCACGGTGGCCCAGCCGGACGATCTCAGGCGCTGGCTGGTTGCGCAGGAACCGCATGAGGCCCGGCATTCAGAACTCATTGAAGTCGATGGCGGTGCGAAGCCAAACATTTCGATCCTGAAATGCGACGACCGCATTCCATGGTCGGGCCACTTTGCGCGCTATGCGATGCCGGATGTTTATGAGGCGATCAAAGCGCACAATACCACGCTGATCTTCGTCAACACGCGCAGCCAGGCTGAACTGCTGTTTCAGGAACTGTGGGCGATCAATGAGGATTCGCTGCCCATCGCCCTGCACCACGGATCGCTTGACGTTTCGCAGCGGCGCAAGGTCGAGCAGGCCATGGCGAAAAATGCGCTGCGCGCCGTTGTCGCCACATCCACGCTCGATCTCGGCATCGACTGGGGTGATGTGGATCTCGTTGTGCATGTCGGATCGCCAAAAGGTGCCTCGCGGCTGGCGCAGCGGATCGGGCGTGCCAACCACCGCATGGATGAGGCCTCAAAGGCGATACTCGTACCAGCCAACCGGTTTGAGGTGATGGAGTGTCAGGCCGCGCTTGATGCTAATTATCTTGGATTTCAGGACACACCACCCGTCG
>JBCBHR010000069.1:0-7760 GCA_038525365.1 Pseudomonadota bacterium
CTTGAACCAAGGCCGCTCAAACGACAGCAAGTGACACAAGTCTAAAACCCCCGTTTCAAGCTGCCCAAAATCCCACGCACCAGCGCTTTGCTTAACTCGCGTCCAATCGTACGCACCACCGTTTTCGTCGCTGCCTCACTTGCCGTTTGCCGGCGGTAGGAGCGTTTGCGTTTTGTGGCTTTTTTGCGGCTGGAACGCCGGCGGCCGGAGTAGCCGTCATCGTCGTCAGAGCCGGGCAAGCGCCACTGGGACCGCGCACTTTCTTCGCGGCGTTCCTCTTCCTCTTCGCGGCGGCGTTCTTTATCCTCGCGGCGCAACTCGTCTTCCGCCCGCTTGGCAAGCATTTCATAAGCCGACTCGCGATCGACCGCCTCATCATACTGGCCCAAGACCGGGCTCATCTTAATCGCCTCACCGCGTTCCGCATCCGTCAGCGGGCCGAGGCGCGATGATGGCGGGCGGATGAGCGTGCGTTGCACAATGCCGGGCACACCCTTTTTCTCCAACGTGGACACAAGCGCCTCGCCGACACCAAGCTGGGTGATCATCTCGTAACAGTCGAAATCCGGATTTGGGCGGAACGTGTCCGCCGCCGTTTTCACCGCCTTCTGCTCGCGTGGCGTGTAGGCGCGCAATGCGTGCTGCACGCGGTTGCCCAATTGGCTCAGCACCGTATCGGGCACATCCAGCGGGTTTTGTGTGACGAAGAACACGCCAATGCCCTTGGAGCGGATAAGGCGCACTACCTGCTCAACGCGCTCAATGAGAATCTTTGGCGCCTCGTCAAAAAGCAGATGCGCCTCGTCGAAGAAGAACACGAGGCGGGGCTTTTCGACGTCACCAACTTCAGGCAATTCCTCAAAGAGTTCAGACAACAGCCAAAGGAGAAACGTCGCGTAGAGACGCGGGTTCATCATCAGTTGGTCAGCAGCAAGGATGTTCACCGCGCCGCGGCCATCTGGCGTCGTGCGCATGATGTCGGAGATTTTCAGAGCAGGTTCGCCGAAAAACAGGTCGGCGCTTTGCTGCTCCAGAACCAACAATTTGCGCTGGATCGCGCCGACGGACTGCCGGTTGACGCTGCCGTATTTGGCGGAGAGCTCTTTTGAGCGCTCGGACATGTTGGCAAGCAGAGCGCGCAAGTCCTTCATGTCGAGGAGCAAGAGGCCCTCTTCGTCGGCGATGCGAAACGCGATGTTGATCACGCCTTCCTGGCTGTCGGTGCAGTCCATCATGCGCGACAGCAAAAGCGGCCCCATCTCAGAAATCGTTGTGCGGATCGGGTGACCTTTTTGGCCAAACAGGTCCCAGAAGATCGTCGGGAACTCCTGAAACTCGTATGGATCCAGCCCAATGGTTTCAGCGCGCTTGAACAAAAAGTCTTTCGGTTCGCCCATGGTCGCGAGACCGGAGAGATCGCCCTTCACATCGGCGCAGAACACCGGCACGCCTGCGTTGGAGAAGCCTTCGGTGAGGATCTGCAAGGTCACGGTTTTGCCGGTGCCGGTTGCGCCCGTAATCAAGCCATGGCGGTTGGCGTATTCGAGGTTCAGCCATTCCTTGGCCTGAATGGTATCGTCCGGCTTGCGGCTGGTGCCCACGAAAATATGGTTTTCTGGCGCGTCGCTCATGGCTGGTGTGTCTCCCCGTCTTTGCCTTCGCTATAGGCAGGCGTTTGCGCACACACAATGGGTTGATGGCTGTCACGCAAGTTTCACGCGTGGTGCTTGCGTCTATGGGGGCGTTCGGCCATATGACGTAAACGTCAAAATTTGGGAGATACCTATGGACGAACTCATCTCACGCATCACGGACGCCGTTGGCGTTGACGCCGACAAGGCCCAATCCGCCGTCGGCGCCATTCTGGGTTTCCTTCAAAAGGAAGGCCCGGGCGACAGGATCGGCGAGATGATGGCAGCGATGCCCGGGGCACAAGACCTTGTTGATTCCGCCGGTGGCGGTGGTGGCGGCATGCTCGGCGGCCTGATGGGTGGCGGCGTCATGGGCCTCGGTCAGCAGCTGATGGGCATGGGCCTCGGCATGGGCGAAATCACCGGTATCTCCAAAGAGACCATCGCGTTTGCCAAGGAAAAGGCGGGCGACGGCCCGGTTGATGAAGTGATCAACTCCATTCCCGGCCTGTCGCAGTTCATCTGATAGCAATCGACTTTTCATTCGTGCCGCGCGGTTCTTTGGGGCCGCGCGGCATTGTTTTTGCAACGCCTTCATGAAGATGGAGGTGAGGCATGCACAGGCGCGATTTTCTAACGCTTTCTGGGACAATGGCCGCTTCGGTGCTGCTCGCGCGTCCCGTTTTGGCACAGTCTGGCGCGACCAGTGCTCGCGAATACGGCGTTGCGCCGAACACGCGCGAAAACCAGTCGGCGCGCTTCCAGTCCATGCTCGATCAAGCTGCGATCCGCGGCGAGCCGATCTTTTTGCCCGCGGGCACATATGTCGTCTCCAATATCGCGCTGCCCGACGGCCTGGTTCTGACAGGTGTTCCCGGTCGCACGGTGTTGGCGCATGCCGGTGGAGAACACTTACTCATCGGCCGCGACGCGCAGCGTTTGCATCTTTCAAACCTCACGCTTGATGGCGCAAATGCGCCCGGCGCTGAAGCAGGTTTGCTCCGGCTCATTGCGGTCACTGATGCTCAGGTAATGGGCTGCACCGTCCGCCGTGCTCGACAGGACGCCATCTCGCTGGAACGCACCGGTGGACGTTTTTCTGACAACACCACGGCGGAGGCGGCAAGGTTCGGGCTGTTCTCACGTGACAGCAGGGGCCTCGACATCACGGGCAACCGCGTCGCCGATTGCGCCGATGGCGGGATCATCGTCCACCGCTCCACGCAGGGCCGCGAGAACACGCGCATCACCAGCAATCGTATCGCCCGCATCGGCGCGGCGAGCGGGGGCACAGGCCAATGGGGCAATGGCATCAACGTGTTTCGGACCGATCATGTCGTGATTGCCGACAATTTGATTGAAGAATGTGCGTTCTCCGCGATCCGCTCCAACAGTGGTCGGCATCTCCACATACGCGGCAACCAATGCCTAGCGAGTGGCGAAACGGCTATTTATTCCGAGTTCAGCTTTGAAAATGCCGTCATCAGCGACAATCTCATCCTGGGCGGCACGCTCGGTATATCTGTTACCAATTTCAATGATGGCGGTCGCGGCGCTACGGTGTCCGGCAACATCATACGCGATGTCAAAACCGAAGGGCCCTACCCCGCCATGAACCCCGGTTTTGGCATCGGCATCGCAGTGGAGGCGGATACGACGGTGACCGGTAATTTCATCGACGGCGCGCCGCTCTACGGCATCAATGCGGGCTGGGGGCCGCATCTTCGCGATGTCGTGTTGCAGGGCAATGTGGTGCGCAACGCCAATATCGGGATCGCGGTCAGCAGGGCTGGCGGTGTTGGTGCGGTGCACATCGCCGACAACGTTATCAACGCGCGAAACGGTGCTATACGCACGCATCGGTGGACGGAGGTTGATACAACTGATCTGGCGCTGGAAGCGAATAGTGTGCCAGCGCATATCACACTCAGCGACAATCGCGTGTCGTAAGCGTTTGCAATACTTCGCCACGCACACCATTTTTGGGTGCAAGGGAGCAACGCCATGAAACTTGACACGATTGTTCTGATTATCGTCGCGCTCGGTGCGGGGCTCTATTTCGGCGCGCTTCTCGTGGGCGCCATCGTCGCATCATCGGTAGGAATCGGCATCCCGTTCCTGATCCTGCTGATGGTCGGTTTATGGGTCCTTGTCCGTGTGATCAACGAACGCCGCGCCAACGCGGAAGACGACTATTATGAAAACAATGTGGAGAAATAGACGATGCTTGTTGTGACCACCGAAGACATTCCGGGACGCGAAATCGTTGAGACGATCGGAATCGTGCGAGGCAACGTGATCAGGGCAAAGCACGTCGGCACAGACATCGTGGCAAGCCTTAGGAACCTCGTCGGTGGCGAAGTCTCAGAGTACACCAAGCTGATGGCAGAGGCCCGCGAGCAAGCCTATGACCGCATGGTCATGGATGCGAAGGCACAAGGTGCAGATGCCGTCGTCGGCATGCGGTTTGCAACCTCGATGGTGACCCAAGGTGCCGCTGAAATGCTGGCGTTCGGCACCGGCGTGAAGTTGAAATAGTTAGTCGGGCAGAATGGCGCGCACAGCACCCACGATATTGCCGTTCCAATCCTCGACCGCTTGCTGCGCCATGACGCCGACCGTGCGAGCCAAGCCGTCGTTTGGCGGCAGCAGACGCGCGATGAGCGCGGCCAACAGGACCTCAGACGCCCGCGTGCCGCCATCATCGCATTTCAGCGTTATTGTAAGGCCGAGCTCTGGCAGCATGCCGAGATAGACGCCTTCCGCGCCGGTCTTTGCATAGATCATGCCCTTGCCGGCTTCCATAATCTTCGTGCAGAAGCGGTGTTTTCCGGCGACGTAAAACGGATGCGCCACGGACGCTTTCACCAGGCGTCGCGCGGCGGCGGCGCGCAGTGGCCCTACTTCGCGTCCTGCCATCAATTTCGACATGGCCTGCGCAAAGTTCAAAAGCGGCAATGCGAAAGTCGGCGCAGAGCATCCGTCCCCACCACAAACGTCGTCTTCCAACTCAAACCCTGACAGATCGCCAATGAGCGCACGAATTTCGCGTTGCAGCGGATGGACTGCATCAATGTAGCTCCCGGTTGGGAGCCCGATATGAGCGCTCGCGCAGAGGTAACCAGCGTGCTTGCCGGAGCAATTGTTGTGTGCGCGGATCGGCTGGCCTCCCTCGAGCGCCATATGTACCGCGTCTCCCAGCTTGAAGACGGGCCAATGGGCACCGCATTGCAGCGCTTCGTCGTCCAAGCTCGCCTTGGCGAGCATGTTTTGCACGGTCGCAACATGGGCTGGCGATGACGAATGCGACGCGCATGCAATCGCCAACTCGGTACCTTGTAGGTCGAGCGCATCGGCCGCGCCACTTTCGATCAAGGGAAGCGCCTGCATGAGCTTGAGTGCGGAGCGCGCGAAAACGGGCGTCTCGACATCGCCGCTTGCTAAGACGACCCTTCCCGCATCATCCACGACAACAAATGCACCGCGGTGGATGCTCTCGGTTCGCGATCCGCGCGTGACCTCGGCGATCACGGGATTGGCGTTGGCCATGGCCATGGTCGCAATTTCCTCGCATTTGGGTCGCTTCCTCTCGCGCCAACGAACAGGCATTTCAAGCGATGGATTTATGTTTCGAAAGATGATTTTGGCGTTTCTGGCATTTTTCATCATGCCGCTTGGTGCATCGGCTGCGTGGTGGTCGACGGTTGACCGGCCGCAAAACTGGCGCGAGGCCGACTGGTCGTCGACAGGGCTTTTGCCGCCAGCCGAAGAGCAGACAGAAGCCGTTGTGCACGTCATGGCGGCGCGCACGGGCGGTCTGAAAGGCGCGTTTTCGGTGCACTCGTGGATCGTGACGAAGGCGGAGGGTTCCCCCAGTTACACGCGCTATGACAAAGTTGGGTGGGGTCGTCCGGTGCGCGAGAACGCCTATGCTGCCGATGCGCGCTGGTATTCAAATCCGCCATTTATTATCAAAACCATCACCGGCGACGCGGCTCAAAGGCTTATCCCCGCCATCGAGAAAGCGGTTGCAACGTACCCGCACCAAGACCGGGGCGACTACCGCATTTGGCCGGGCCCAAACTCAAACAGCTTCGTCGCCCATGTTTTGCGCGCGGTGCCCGCCGTCGATGCGACTTTGCCGCCCAACGCGGTCGGCAAGGACTGGATTGCCGGGGGTGACTTCACCCATCTCGACGCAAGCACTTTTGACGGTGAGATCTCGCTTTATGGCCTGGCGGGTCTGGCCGTCGGTGCTCGTTCGGGCCTCGAAGTTCATCTTTTTGGCCAGACGTTTGGCATCGATGTGTTGCGCCCCGCGCTTAAGCTGCCCGGGATCGGGCGGGTCGGGTTTAGCCGCTGACGCCTAGAGCGTCTGGTTGTACGCGCCCACTTCCGGGTTTTCACGCAGCACAGCATCGACCGCATGGAACATGGCGATCTTGCGTTCCTCAGAAACGGGGCTTTCGACGACGACCACAAGTTCCGGCTTGTTGGACGACGCGCGCACAAGACCCCACGTTCCATCATCTGCGACAACGCGTACGCCGTTGACCGTGATCAAATCGGTGATCGGGTGATCGGCGATGGTTTCACCGGCTGCATGCATCGTCTCGAAACGCTTTACCACGCGGTCGATGACGTCGTATTTGATTTCGTCATCGCAATGCGGCGACATGGTCGGTGAGCCATAGGTCAGCGGCAAATCGCGATAAAGGTCAGCCATTGATTTGTCCCGGTTGCGGTCCAGCATTTCGCACACGGCAATTGCGGTCACGATGCCGTCGTCATAGCCGAGACCGATCGGTGGGTTGAAGAAGAAGTGGCCGGACTTTTCAAAACCGGCAATCGCGCCAAGCTCGGCGACCCGGCGCTTGATATAGGAATGCCCGGTCTTCCAATAGTCAGTCTTGGCGCCCTGCGCTTTCAAAACGGGATCCGTTTTGAACAGACCGGTTGATTTCACATCGACCACGAATTGCGCGTCAGCGTGCTGGGCAGAGATATCGCGGGCAAGCATGACGCCGACCTTGTCTGCAAAGATCTCATTGCCCTCATTGTCGACCACACCACAACGGTCGCCATCGCCGTCAAAGCCGAGGCCAACATCGGCGCCATGCTCAAGAACCGCATCGCGGATGGCATGCAACATCTCCATGTCTTCGGGGTTCGGATTGTAGTTGGGGAAAGTGTGGTCCAGCTCGGCATTGAGCGGGATCACTTCACACCCAATCCGCTCCAGCGCTTCAGGTCCGAACGCGCCTGCCGTGCCATTGCCGCATGCGGCGACCACTTTCAGCTTGCGGTCGATGGTTTTGCCTTCGACGAGCGCGCCCATGTATCGGTCGCGGAAACCTGCAACAAACTCGTATGTGCCGCCGCCGATAAGTTCGTGCTTCGCATTGAGGACGATGTCCTTCAGTTCGCCCATCTCATCGGGGCCGAAAGTCAGCGGACGCTGGCAGCCCATTTTGACGCCCGACCACCCGTTCTCATTGTGCGAGGCAGTCACCATGGCAACCGACGGAACGTCGAGTGCAAATTGCGCATAATAGGCCATCGGCGATAGCGCCAAACCGATGTCTTTCACGTTCGCGCCCGCGGCCATGAGACCTTGCGTCAGCGCGATCTTGATCGCCATGGAATAGGAGCGGAAGTCGTGGCCGACCACGATATCCGGGCCAGCACCAAGCTTGCGGATCAAGGTGCCCAATCCCATGCCAAGCGCTTGGATGCCCATGAGGTTCAGTTCCGGCTCCTTGTCCGATCCTGGATGCCCAAACCACCAGCGCGCGTCATATTCGCGAAAGCCCGTCGGCTTGACCAAAGCGGTCGTCTCAAAGGCAAATGTGTTGGGTGAAAGTTGGGCGACCGGTTTCATGCTTATCCCCATAGATGCGGCTGTGATGCGGCGTGCATTGCGAAAAACGCTACCGTAACCGGCTATGCCGACAAAGCGAAGAAAGGATGAAAATGGTCACAGTGCGAGGATGTGAAACGCTGACCCCGCCGTCCCGAACGGGGCATGCGCTACCAAACTGCGAACGACTAGGCGAAAAACCCGAGCGAGTTCAAAACAACGATGCAACCAACCACTGTTGCAATCATGAAGCCCTGCACCGTGAACAC
>JBCBHR010000070.1:0-1514 GCA_038525365.1 Pseudomonadota bacterium
GATGATTTGTCGATCTGCACGTTGGCGATCCGTTTGACCAACGCGTCATAGGCAATCGAGTCGCCATAGCCGCACACCATGGCCGCCACCTGCGTATCAAACAGCGGCTTGGGTACTGCGCCTGAAAGGTGGAAGAAAATCTCCACGTCCTGACGCGCCGCATGGAACACCTTCAGCACGCTTTCATTGGCCATCAGGTCAAACAGCGGCTTCAGGTCGATGCCTTCGGCCAGCGGGTCGATCAGCGCGACATTCTCGTCGCAGGCGATCTGGACCAGACACAGGTCCGGCCAGAAGGTCGTCTCGCGCACGAACTCTGTGTCGATTGTGATGTGGGGTTTTGTGGCGAAATGCGCGCACACTTCGGCAAGACGCGCGGATGTGGTGATCGTTTCATTCATCGATTGTCGCGCTTAACGGACGATGGCGCGTCTGTCGAACCGTTTTCTGCGCCATCCACGCCTGTCATGCGCCCAAAGATCGGCGATGTGCGCAATAGCATGGCAAAGCGCGAGCGTTCACCGACCGGCACGCCACCACGAATGCGCATCCGCCAAAGCGTGGCCAGGGCCAGCGCAAGGTGGACCGCACTTGTGTAGCTGAAGAGCGCTGCGACGCCGAATGCCTCCATGATCACCGAGGCAAGATAGGGCCCAACGGCCGCGCCGAGGCCGAAGAAGAACATCAGGCCCGCCGCCACCAGCGCATGGCCACCGGGACCAGCATGGTCGTTTGCGTGCGCCGCTGACAGCGAATAGAGCGGCAGCGCAAATGCCCCGAACATGAAGATGCCGACATAATTGGCAATTGGCGATGCGCCAGCAGCCAACGTGAGATACATGCCCGCCGCTATGGCCCCGAATGTGACGATCAGCAGGATCGTGCGCCGGTCGTAGCGGTCTGACAGATAGCCAAGCGGATATTGCAGTACCGCCCCGCCGATGATGCCGGCGCTCATGAAGGCGGCGACATTGGTGATGTCGAGGCCAATTCCTTCCGCATAAAGCGGCCCGATCAGGCGAAAAGCTGCATTCGTTGCGCCGACACTCACACATCCAATACAAGCCAGCGGTGACAGCACCCACACTTCGCGCAGGCTGAAGCCAACATTCTCCGGAGGTTTTGGTGATGATCGGTCGGCAAGCGACACGGGCACCAGCGACAGTGTGATCATGATCGACATCACCGCAAACAGGATGAACCCCTCATTGCCAAAGAGCGGAAGCATGAACTGCGCGCCGGTGACCGCGCAGATGTCGACGATGCGATAAATGGAGAGGATGCGACCGCGCACCGCGTTTTCAACACCGGCATTGATCCAGCCTTCAACGGTGGAAAAAAGGCCAACAAAGCAAAAGCCAACCACAAAGCGGATGATGATCCAGGCGACCGGATCGATGATCACCATCAACATCAGCGTGCCAGCCGACGCGACCGCTGCCAGTGCCGCAAAGGTGCGGATGTGACCAACGGCGTTTAGGATGCGCACGATGTAAAGGCTGCCGACCAAAAAG